>DAOVLV010000112.1 GCA_030631085.1 Planctomycetales bacterium
CCCGGAAGGCTGGAAGATGATGATGAAGGAATTGGGCGACAAAATCTTCATCATCGGCGACGACCTGGTTACCACCAAGGACACCAACATCATCAAGGCCATCGAAGACGGCCTGATGAACACCGTCCTTATCAAGGCCAATCAGATCGGCTCGCTTTGCGAGACGCTTCTGGCGACTCACGCCGCCACCAGTCGCGGAGCCGCGCTGGTCGTTTCTCACCGCTCCAAGAGTCCTAACGACACGATGGAGGCCGACATCGGCTTCGCCGTCGATGCCGTCGCTCTCAAGTGCGGCGGCGGGTCGAATACCGAGCGTCTGATCAAGTACGCCCGGATTACCGAACTGATGAACATGATTACCAGGGGCATTAAGGTAACTCGTCCGATGTCGGGCGACCTGAAAATCGCAGCGATCCTGGCCCGCGAAGAGGCTACAAATGCCGGTATTCCAACCGTCGGCGTAAGTGTTCGCCTCGAAAACGGCGTAACATTCACCGGCGCGACGCCCCTGGGAACCTCGGCAGGCAGCGACGAAGCGAGCCACCTGGTCGATAGCATCATCGAGAAGTCCGAGATCACCAGCAAGCATCCCGACCTGTTCAGCAGCGACGACGGCGGGAAAACCTACAAGTTCAACAAGGAAGTTACCAACGACGCCATCAAGGTCAGAGGCGACGAGAAACTGGCTGAACTTTGGCATCGGGCGCAGCGGTACAAAGGCAAGGGATGCCTCAATGCCGTCGATAACGTCGAGAAGTACATCGCCCCGTTGTTTGAGGGCAAGACGCTCGACGAGGTCGGCTCGATGATCGACGTGGACACCCAACTGCTCGAACTGGAGCGGAAGGCCGCCGTCGAACGAAACAAACTCACCGACGGCGCTTCAGCCGACGAGCGGGTCGCCGTTATGCAGCGAAAGGCGAACCTCGGTATGAACGCGATTCTCTCTGCCTCGCTGGCTTTGGGACGCCTCATTGCCGCTCGCGAAGGCGTCGAACTGCCGGACATCCTCAGGGAACTCGAAGGCAATATCGACCGCGAAGCGCTCTACGGCGTCAAAGAAACAGCCGCTGCAACCGCGTAGGTTCGGCGCTTTAAAAATATCAATAAATAACGCGAAACGACAAGTCGCCGGACTTGTCGTTTCGCGTTTTGTTATGTATAGTGGCGACTCAACGCAAAACTTTTTGAGGAGAAAAAAATGAAAGTTGCAGTATCATCCCAAGGCCCCGATCTGGACAGTCAGGCCGATCCGCGTTTCGGAAGAGCGATGCAGTTTATCGTCGTCGATACCGATACCGGCGAATTCACTGCCCATGACAATTCTCAAAACCTCAATGCCACACACGGCGCGGGTATCCAGTCCGGACAAAATGTCGCAGCGTTCGGCGTCGAAGCCGTCATCACCGGAAACGTAGGTCCTAAAGCAGGGGATGCGCTACAGGCTGGCGGCGTGAAAATCTACACCGGCGCGACGGGAACGATCAAAAACGCACTCGAACAATTCAGGAACAACGAATTGAAATTGGTCGAGTAAATTAAAAATCGATGGAAATAATGAATATGGACGGATTCAAGGATACGCAAATTTCCGCTGCCATCGTCGGCGAGTATTACAAGAAGTTGACCGGTAGTCTCCAGAGCGATGTTCTAGTCGTCGGCGGCGGTCCGTCAGGACTGGTGGCCGCTGAAAAATTGGCCCAACGCGGGTTGAAGGTAACCATCATCGAGAAGCGTCTCTCGCCGGGCGGTGGTATCTGGGGCGGCGGGATCGGAATGAACGAGATCGTCGTGCAGGACTATGCCGTCGCCATCCTGGACGAGTTCGGCGTCCGGCACAAGCCCGGCGAAAACGCCCTTCATACCGCCGACGCGGTGGAATTGGCCTGCGGGCTTTGTCTAAAGGCGATCCAGGCCGGGGCTGTGATGCTCAACCTTATGACCGTCGAAGACGTTTGCATCCGTGATGGTGAAGTTACCGGCGTTGTGGTGAATCGCTCAATGATTTCCGGTGCGTTGCCGGTCGATCCGATCATGTTCTCCGCCGGTGCGGTCATAGACGCCACCGGGCACGAAGCCGTTATCGTCGAAGCCGTTCGCAGACGTGGCCTGCTCAAGGGCACCGACGCCGATGGTCGGCTCGAAGGTCCGATGGACGCCGCTGCCGGCGAAGCATTCGTGGTTGAACGGGCGGGCGAGGTTTATCCGAGGTTATGGGTTACGGGCATGAGCGTCTGCGCGACTTTCGGCGGGCCAAGGATGGGACCGATCTTCGGCGGAATGTTGCTGTCGGGCAAGCGAGTCGCCGAAATGGTGGCGAACTCACTCAAGTAGGTCTGGTGCTGGTGCCGTGGTCGCGGTGTTTGCGACCACGTGGATGCGCAGACGTTAACGTGGTCGCTCCCTAGGGACAGGCAAACACCGCGACCACGGCATCCGCGCTTCATCATGACTTGTATCTCCGCCGGGCATGGGGAAGACTGGTTGATTGTGATGAATTCCACAATCTTACCCGACACAGCAGCCACATAGGGTATAGGGAAAAACAGAAACACAAAGTGTCCATACGGGAAAACGGAACCTAAAACTGATCAACTGATTTACCAATCAACCAATCTGTTGGCGTGCTCGCTTCCACGTAGTGTCCCCAGGGGAAGCGAGGCATGTCTTTATATGATGTGCGCCGGTTCGCCGGGTTCGGTGATGAAGAAATCCGCCCGTTTCGCCGGTTCGGGAAAATGTTTCGTATATGTTTGTTCCCACGCAGCGCGGAATTCCTCGGCCTTGTCTTTGGTAATCATCGCCCAGACGCTTCCGCCGAAGCCTGCTCCGAAATAGGAGGCTGCGATTGCGCCGAGTTTCCGGGCGGACTGCTGGAGGAAATCGGTTTCCGGGACGAGGTTCTTCAGCCCCTTCCGCGCGCCTGCGTGTGAGGCATCGACAAGTTCGCCGATAGCCTCGATGTTTCCTGAAACCAGAGCGTCGCCGATGGCGGGGATAATCTGCTGGTCCTCGCGGTAGAACTGCTCGAAGCGTCCGGGCAAATCCAGGCCTGCGTCTTCGTCGGTTGCGCCCCGGTCGATAGCGTCCATTGCGACGGAAAGCCCGTCTTTTCCGGCGTGAATGGCCACATCGCGGAGGTTTTTGCACTGTGTATTGGCTGAGCGGTTGTAGGCTTCAGCGGCTTTGCGTGCACGGATTGAGGCGCGGTTGTATTTCTCCAGGGCCGGTCCTGTTTTGACGGCTTCGACGCCGGAGGAGGCGATTACCATTTCCATTCCGGCGGGGAAGGGCATATCACGTTCGAAGGCGGACGGGGCGAACGAGAACTGCGAAAGCGTATCCGGTTTGCAGCAGAGCATTGAGGTGTGGTCTTCGCTTCCGCCGAATGTTCCCACACCGGTCTGGCCGGTGAGCGTTCCGAACGTGCCGCCCATTTCCACGCAGCTGATGTAACCTGCCAGTTCGATGTTCGAGTGTATGTTATGACGGTAAATTTCCGCCTCGGCCAGATGGTTGATTTCAGATAAGCCCAGGAAGACCGCGACAATCAGTGCGCTTGACGAACTCATCCCGGCTGCGATTGGCAGGTCGGAGATAAAAGCGATGTCAGCGCCGCGAAGGTCGCCGAAGTTGGCTGCCAGGCGGCGTCCGACCGTCGAGACGTGATTGACCCAGTGTCCCGGTTCGTGCGGCGGGGTCTGCCCATAAGCGAATTCCTGAATGTCGTCGAATGTCGGGCCTGCGGTGATGCGGATAATGTTGTCGTCGCGCCCGGCTGCGACAAGGCGGAAGCCCTTGGCAACCGCCATCAGCAGGCTCCGCCCGCCGGCGTAGTCTGTGTGCTTTCCGAGGACCTCGACCCGTCCCGGAACGAAAACGCCGACGGCATCGGCGTTCCGCGATACGCCGAACTGTTCAGCCAGCACAGCGGCGGCTCGCTGCATCAGCATATCTTCATTGGCAAGCAGGTCGTCCAGACGAGGCATTACTGGTTCTCCGTCTGGTCCGGCGCGGGAAAACGGACCTCGTGATCGGCCAGTAGTCGGCGGACCGATTCGATGTCGTCCCGCCCGGTCATGTCCAGGACGCCTTCGGTGCATTTGACGGCTTGGTAAGTCAGGCCCATCTGTTCGATTGTATATTGCACGGCAGTGGGGAGTTCGTACTCTTTTCGGACGGGGTCCGGTTCGATTGCGTCGCAGGCGTCGAATATCTCGGCAGTGAAGCAGAAGCAGTTCATTGAGACGTAAAGTTTTCCGTCGAGTGCGTAATCGTCGGGGTTGTCGGGCTTTTCGATGATTTTGCGGAGGCATCCGGATTGGTCGAAATCGATCACGGCGAACCGGCGGATACGATCTGCCGGGATGTTACTGTTGGCGATAAGGGCTTCGCGCTCGAAGGCGACCGTTGCCGGTGCCGGCGAGGTTATCAGCGCACGGATTGCCGCCAGCGTATAGAAATTATCGCAATTGACGACGATAAACGGTTTTCCGTCAGCCCACTGCCGACCCGACGCTACGGCGTGGGCGGTTCCGAGCGGTTCGTCCTGGACGGCGAACGAAATCCGGGCATCGGACAGGTTTTCGCTGACGGCTTTGTAATAACTCCGCAGCATCGAAGGCCCCGGCGCGACGACCAGGCAGATATCGCGAATACCGGCGTCCATTAACGCCTGGAGCGAGTAATCCAGGAACGGCCTGCCCGCCCCGACGGTAATCAATCCTTTAGCGCCCTTGGCGGCGAGGTCGGAAGTAGCGGCATCGAGTTTGACGTCGTCGGTCTGCTTCTGCATCCGCGTACCAAGCCCGCGAGCAAGGATCATCGCTTTATCGGTGGTAAGTTTGTCATTCATGGTCAGGGGAATGTAGCGTTAGTGGTACAGGTTTTCAACCTGTGCATGAAAAAAGTAACCGGGTGCCATGCCTTCACGCGCAGCGACACGTAGTGTCCCTATGGGAAGCGGAGCGAGTAGGCATGTTTACGCCCTCCGCTGCGCTCCGGTCGAAAACATGGCACCCGGCCCTCATCCTTTGCGGACGGCGCAGTCCATGTTACATTATCTCTGTGAAGCGTTTGCGGATTTGCCAATTTATTACCGAACTTCAGCCGGCAGGGGCCGAGCGATGCGTTTATGAACTGGCGCGGCGACTTGACCGCGAGCGGTTCGATGTGCAGGTGTCCGCTCTTCGCGGCGGGGCGGTGGCCGAGCGGCTCGAGCAGGCGGGTATCGGCGTTACCGTACTGAACGCGCGAAATAAACTCGATCTTTCCGTTCTTCCCAGGTTGGCGAAACTGCTCCGGCGCGAGCGGATCGATTTGCTCCACACGCATCTTTTTCACGCCGACTTCGTGGGGCGTATCGCCGCCGGCCTGGTTGGGGTGCGGAATCTGGTTCATACTGTCCATGCGGCAGAGGCCTGTTTCAGGCCTTGGCAGTACGCCTGGGCCCGTATGACGGCGAACCGGTGCAGCCGCATAATCTGTGTCTCACGGTCTGTTCGGGACCATCACGCACGAAAATCGCATCTGCCTCTGTGGAGATACGAAGTCATCTACAACGGCATTGACGCTGACGTCTATGCGCCAAACCCGCAGCGGCGCGAGGAACTTCGCCGGCAGTGGGGCGTCGGCGACGACGAAATCCTCATCGCCTTCGTTGGGCGACTTGATTACCAGAAGAACCTTCCAATGTTGCTCGATGCCTTTGGCTGTCTGCGTCAAAGTCGCAACGATATCCATCTCGTAATCGCCGGAGACGGACCTGAAGCGCCGGTCCTTGAGGAGTTTCTTCGTGACCAGAGCGGCTCGGTGATTTGGCTGGGGCGGACCGACGACGTTCCAGGCCTGTTGTCAGCGGCTGATATTTTCGTCCACCCCAGCCGGGGAGAAGGCTTCGGTCTGTCAGCGGCAGAAGCCATGGCGGCCGGTCTGCCCGTTATCGGAACAAGGGTTCCGGGGCTGACGGAATTAATCGAAGAGGGCGTAAGCGGAGCGCTGATAGATTCGGAAGACATCGACGCCCTGACGACGACGATTAATCAACTCGCCGACAATCGCAACGAGAGGATGCGGCTTGGCGCAGCGGGGCAGAAACGAATAAAGGAACGTTTCTCCATCGAAGCGAACGTAACAGCACACGAGCGACTTTACGAAAACGTTTGTCAACATCGCTAAACGGCAAGCCGATTTTATGCTTTTTTCTCCCAGAGGCGTTTTGTCAAAAACCCACAAAAATCAAAATCAGGAAAAACAAAAAAATATTTCGCCACAACATATTGTGTACCAGGTCTTCGAGAGCCATAACCTGTTGCGTATGGTCGGTTTTCGTTAGGTATTGTAGAACAAGGGGTAAGAATTTTTTTTTCTTGACGCTTCCCTATTAGTGGTGTAATTTCCCTGCCAATC
>DAOVLV010000362.1 GCA_030631085.1 Planctomycetales bacterium
CCGATACTTTTTCGGATTTCGTCAATGTTGTTCATAGTGAAAAACGTGAACCACAAAAAGCACAAAGGACACAAAGAGAAAAAGAAATTTTAATACTCTGTTCTTTGTGTCCTTTGTGCTCTTTGTGGTTCATTCTTTTAGACCTTCCATTTCGCGGAAGATTGCGAATGTTTCGCGTGCGTCTTTTTCATCCAGAATGGTGATGGCGTATCCGGCGTGGACGAGTACCCAGTCTCCGATTTTCGCCTGCGGGATAAGCGAGGTCATGGCTGTGGCGCGTGCACCGGCCAGGTCGATGACGGCCTTGTCGCCTTCGAGCGATTCAATCTTCGCCGGTATCGCCAGACACATGGGAGGCTCTCCGATTGAATACGACTACCGTTCTCATAAAGCACCAACCAACCGCGATTCCCAGTGCGACTCCCATTAGCGTTGATACACCAAAGTACACGACCTTGTCCGATGTATCACGGAACCGGTATCCTGACCTTGTGTGAACAATGCCAATCCCGTTTCGCGGAAACTTACAAAGTGCATAACTGGTAATCCAGATCGGTGACGGTTCCCAATGCCATGCCATCTCCGGCGGTGTCCGTGGCAGGCCTGCGTATGGATTACAATTCTGCATAGCGCCGAAAAATCCATATCCAGCACCTGCAAGGACAAACAGCAAAAGGATCAGTCTTTTCATAATCATTTTCACAATCCTTTCAAACCTGCATTAAGGCGGGCCGCGATGACCGCTTGTCCCAGCGCGATGCCGCCGTCGTTGCATGGGATTTCCCGGTGCGTCAACACCTCAAAACCATCGGCTTCCAGCAGATTCGTTAGTCGCCTTGTTAGGTATTGATTGGCGAAGCATCCGCCCGAAAGGGCTGCGGTATTCAGGCCGGTAATTTCGCCCGCCCGCCGCGACGACGCCGACAGGAAGGCCGCGACGGTGTTGTGAAATTTCGCCGAAATTATCCCGACCTTAACACCATCGGTAATATCCCGCACAATTCCTTCAACCATCGGCCTATAGTCTATCTCAAACGGGTCGGTGTCCGTCAGTGTAAATGGATATTCATCTTCGACGCCCCTTGCCGCTGCGCCTTCAAGCAGCATCGGCGCTTCGCCCTCGTAACGGTTCCGCTCTGTCAGTCCGCACATGCCCGCAACAGCGTCGAACATCCGCCCCAGCGAACTGCCCCGCGGGCAATTCACGCCGGCGGATAATTGCTCTGCGATTTGTCGTTCGTCAACGCCCAGACGCTCCGCGACGGGCATCCCTGCGAAATCCTTTCCGAAAGTTTCCCACAGCAGCGACGCTGCGGGTCTGGCGGTTTCGACGGCGGCGGCGTTCCCGCCGGGCAGGGCGAAATATCGCAGATGCCCAAGGCGAGCAAACCCCGCCGGCGATGCCCGCATAATCTCACAGCCCCAGACGGCTCCGTCGGTCCCGTAACCCGTGCCGTCGCAGACAATTCCGATTACCTCGTCGCTTCGTCCGTATTCGGCAAGACAGGAAACGACGTGGGCGTGATGATGCTGGACACGGATAATCGGTAAGGCAGGTCGGCCTGAAAGTTTCCCGGCGGCACGACGAATGGCGTACTCGGCGGACAGGTACTGCGGGTGCATGTCGGCGACGATTACTTCAGGGGCAAGGTCGAACAGCGCCTCGATGTCGTTGATGACGCCCATGAAGTGGCGGTACACTCGCCCGTCCTTGAGGTCGCCGATGTGCTCGCTGACAACGGCCCGGTTGCCCCGCAAAAGGCAGATTGTGTTTTTTAGTTCGGCTCCGACGGCGAGAATAGCGGGAGTTTTTTCGTTGTTGCCGGTGAGCCTGACGGGTCTTGGCGCGTATCCGCGTGCGCGGCGCAGCACGGAAGGACCATCTTTGCCGACCTGCACGACGCTGTCGTCGATGCTCCGGGCGATGCGACGGTTGTGCAGCAGAATCGCATCGGCAATTTGCCCCAGATGTGCGATGGCTTCAGCGTTGTCTTTAATCAGTGGCTCGTCGGATACGTTACCGGAAGTCATCACCAGCGCCGGTAAATCACAGTCGAACAGCAAATGATGCAGCGGCGTGTATGGCAGCATGATACCAAGGGTTTTCAGCCCCGGCGCGACGGATTCAGCGACCGGAGCATCGGGCTTACGAGTCAATAAACAGATGGGGCGAACAGGTCCGGTCAGCACATCTTCAACGTCGGCGTCAAATTCGCATAGTTGATGTGCCCAGGCGAGGTCGCGGGCCATTAATGCGAATGGTTTGGCGTCTCGACCTTTGCGAAGCCGCAAGCGGTTGACTGCGTGGTTATCGCCGGCCCGGCATGTGAGGTGAAACCCGCCCAGACCTTTGATGGCGACAATCCGCCCTGACCCGATGAGATTGGCTGCTTCGGCGATTGGGTCGTCGCAGGGAATCTCTCGCCCCTGATTATCTATCAGGCGGCACCTCGGTCCGCAGAGCCGACAGGCGATTGGCTGGGCGTGAAATCGCCGGTCGGCGGGTGAAGAATACTGCCGGCTGCAAAGATCGCACATCGCAAAATCCGTCATTGTCGTATTGGGCCGGTCGTAGGGAATCCGCTCGATGATGCTATACCGAGGCCCGCAGTTGGTGCAGTTGATGAACGGGTAGCGGTATCGCGGATCGGACGGGTCGCGCATCTCGGTCAGGCAATCGTCGCAGGTGGCGGTATCAGGCGTTACCTGCGCGTCAGCCAATTCCCCGCTGGCGCTGGCGCGGATTTCAAAGTTTTTCTCATCAGGCCGAAGCGGTAAATCTCCCCGGCGGCATTCGTGCATCCGGGCCAGGGGCGGAAGTTCCGCCGGCAGCCGACGGGCGAACCGGTCAATCGCGTCGGCGCTGCCCTGCACTTCGATTGTAGCGCCGGAGGCGTCATTGATGACGAACCCGGTCAGTCCCTCCGCGAC
>DAOVLV010000408.1 GCA_030631085.1 Planctomycetales bacterium
AGTTTGGCTTCGGCGGCGGCGCGCCCGGATGGACGAAAGTCTATACACAAAACCGTCCGTCACCAGGGGGAGTATCCGGCTTCGAAGACCCTTTCTCCTCCAGCCCCTTCAGCGGGATGAGCCTGAACGATCTGCTGGCGGCACTGGGCGGAAGGATGCGACGCAAACCTAAACGATCATCCGGGAAGGACAAACCTGCCGCCCCGGTTGCAGAATCCCATATCACGCTGGAGTTCATGCAGGCAGCCAATGGGTGTTCGCAAATGTTCCAGATTCGCAGGCCTGACGGCCGGAACGAGCGGGTCGAGGTCAAAATCCCGCCCGGCGTCCGCACCGGCAGCAAAATACGCCTTCGCGGAAAGGGAATGGCGACCCCCGGCGGAAGAGGCGACCTGTACATCATCACCAAGGTTCGTGACCATCGATTCTTCCGACGGGACGGGAACGATATATACCTCGACCTTCCGGTCAGCATCACTGAGGCAGCAATGGGAACAACGGTTGCTGTCCCGACCATTGACGGACAGGCCAATCTGAAAATCCCGCCGGGAACCACCGGAAGGACGCGATTGCGCCTCGGCGGTAAAGGCATCACCGACCCGAAAACCGGAAAGCGAGGTGACCAGTACGCAGTTATCAAAATCGTCCTGCCGGAGAATATCTCCGAAAAAGGGCGGAAACTCCTGAAAGACTTCAGCCAATCCGACCCGTACAACCCGCGAGAAAAACTCAACTGGTGAAATTATGTCCCAATACACGCGAGCGACGAATTTTGCGATACTGGTAATCGCGATGGTGGCCTGGATTATGGTGTTGAGCGGTGTGCTGTACCTTGTCCTGGCGGCGGTTCCGCATGAACCCGAGCAACGCGATTACCTGCTGAGGCTGGCATATCTGACGACGGGAGTTCTTGGAGTTTCGGTGATACTACTGGTGGCTATTGTCGCCCACTATGCCGCATCACGTCTCAGGCACCCGACGGAGCAGTCGGCCCGTGGCGAATATGAAGACGCCTGGACCGAGGCAGGCCGACGACTCAAACCCGAAGACGCCCCGCCGATTGACGGGTTCGAAGAGGATAATAACAAACACTGACCGCGGAATGATATGCCCCCCTGCCGGGTACCGTGGCCGCCTATTGCTTCTTTCGGATATGTGGTGGCCGGTAATCGCGCAGGTCTATACAAGCGTCGTAGTCAGCCCGAGTAATCTGTATCCATTCGGTTTTGTTTATGCCACGGCGATTCTTGGAAGCCGGGCTGACTGGAAAAGCAGACGCCACCCAAATCCAACGATTCTGCATACGGGCAATTTCTTTTACCTCTTCGACGGCTTCGGTCAAATCCTGATCCTGACTCAAAATTACAGCCACGTCATAATGTCGGTCCAGGGCGAAACGGGTTACGTCCAGGGCAATCCGCACGTCAATCCCTTTCTCCTGCCCAACGAGAAAAGTGTGTTCGGTTCCGTTCGGGAGACGAACTGTCTGGTTACGATATCGCAATCGGCGTGAGAATGTATAAGCATGTCGGCTAATTTCGAGTAACTTGACTGACCAGAATTGGTTCCAAAACGGATTGTCGTTGCGCTCGGGTACCCCCGTATAGAATCTCACCTGCTGCAACGTCCAACCCTTAGCGCGACATATTCGACTGGCAAGACAAACAGGATCGTAATTCGGCCAATGGTAGCCGAAGGCCCCTTTCGCCGCATGGAAGAGGTTCTGTCCGTCCACAAAAACTACGGCTTTGGGATTTTCGGGCGGTGTTACAGTCATGGCATCACTCGAGCGCAAAAAGTACCCCGCCTGGGCCACTTGGGCAAGTCAGACGGGGAGTAAATAAATCATCGCTATTCTCTACAGTAATTATCGGATTCATTCCAGGAATTGTCAACAAAAAATTACAGGTAAAATCTTGCCTAGCCGCTGGCCCTGAAAGGGCCTTGGATAGTCGCCGTGGGCGTCAGCCTACGGTAATCGGCGCCCCAATAAATTCAGCCCCGAAGGGGCGGCGGAAAATCATTCGCTTTTCTCCGCCGCCCCTTCGAGGCTGGTTCCCATCAGTTGCATTTTCCGGGGGCTATTGCCCCCGGCTACTGTCCGGTACAAACCGGTTACATAGTTTACAGATTGAACCGGGCACATGGTTTACACCTTGTACGATACATAGGCGAAAGGAGCGTAGCCTATGCCGTGGAAGGAAACCTGTGCCATGGAAGAACGTATGAAGTTTATCGTC
>DAOVLV010000046.1 GCA_030631085.1 Planctomycetales bacterium
AAACACCGCGACCACGGCACCCATCGTGGAAAAAAGGGGACAGACACCTTCGCTCGTACCTCGCTTCGGAGTCAATCCCCTTTTTTCTTCTGATTGACATCCGCGTCCTGTGGGGCGACCTTATCTGTTATGGGATCATCGGCAACCAAGGCGACGGCGGTTGGGGTTATCCGCAGGCTTCGGGCGGCTGGGTATGATGCGCTGCTGGCAGGGGGGTGCGTGCGCGATATGCTGATGGGGCATCGTGCCGCCGATTACGACGTCGCCACCAGCGCGACGCCGCGACAGGTCAAGCGAATCTTTGGCCACGTGCTGATGATCGGGGCGAAGTTCGGCGTGGCAATGGTAATTATCAACCGGCGAACGGTGGAAGTAACGACCTTCCGAAGCGACCTTTCCTATTCCGACGGGCGCAGACCTGACAGTGTGAAATTCGTTACCGCCCAGCGGGACGCCCAGCGGCGGGACTTCACAATCAACGGAATGTTCTACGACCCGCTTTGTGGGAAGGTGATTGATTATGTCGGCGGGCAGAAAGACCTGAAAGCCGGCATTATCCGCGCCATAGGCGATCCGGAGCGGCGATTCGCCGAAGATTATCTGCGGATGCTGCGGGCAGTGCGTTTTTCGGGACGCTTCGGCTTCCGTATCGACCGCGCCACCGCCAGAGCAATTAAACGCCGAGCCGGGCGTATAACAAAAATCAGCGGCGAACGTATCCGCGAAGAACTCGAAAAAATGTTCGCAAGAAAAACAGCCCTGGCGACGCTGAAACAACTTTACCGTCTAGGCCTGCTCAAAGCGATCCTGCCCGAAATTCTCGCCGATAGCCTTGGGTGGCTGAAGGCATCGAGACGTGCCGGCGCTGTGAGCGAGCGGGGCGACGCGCTGTTGACACTGGCGGCGCTGCTGTGCGACTTACCGGCCAGGGACATCCGCAGAATTGTCCGACGATGGGGAGGCTCGAACGAGATGCGAAAGTCTCTTCTCTGGATGAGCGAGCACCTCGACGACTGGCGAACTGCACATGAAATGTCCCTTGCTGAATTTAAGCGAATCCTCGCGCATCGCGACTATCATCGCTTGGAAGCGTTTTGGCGTTTCGAGGAGCGTTTCGCCAACGGTGGGAAACGCCGCTACCTCGCCATCCGCCGGCGAATCAAAGCAATCGACCCGAAACAAATTGCCCCGCCGCCGCTTCTCACGGGAGCGGACCTCAAAGAGATAGGCCTGAAAGAAGGGGCGATTCTGGGGCGAGTCCTTCGGAAACTTTACGACGCTCAGTTGAACGAGCAGATTAGCAACAAACGCGATGCGCTGCGAATGGCGCGAGGCATGGTTCATCAGGACAAATAAGGGAGCAGAAAAAAAGATATTTCTTCGGGGGAAAGGGGAACTTTTCTGTAAACAAAGCGTCTGATTTGTTACGCGGTGTGAGTGTGTCGCTATGCGCAAAATCAGAAGGAATCTCACCATGAAACGACTTGTTATCGCATTGGGTGTATTGGTGGTGCCGGCGCTCGTCGCCCCGGTCGGGGCCGAACTGTGCCAAACGTGCAAGGGCAGGTACTATCCCGGCGACCTCGGCAAGTGCGTCGTCTGCGGCAAGGAGACCGGCGGTGGAGCGTTCGTACTGTGCAAAAAATGCTCGGCCAAACTCGGCCAGTGCGAGCACTGCCGGGCGCCGCTGAAGGGTCCCAGGCCCGTACTGAAGTCCGTCAGGGTTGATACGAAGAAGTCCGGCGTGTACGCCCTCGGCAAGTGGAAATACGAGTACAACATAGGCGCAGCCGGCACTCGCAACGAGAATCGCCTCGGCCGGCTTACCTATAACGGAAAGCCCATCGCCGGCAAGGAATACGACCGTATCTGGACGCCGTGGGGCCTGATGCAGCACTTCGGCCAGGACGTGAGCCTGACCAAGCACATGGTGCACGCCGGCTGGCTGCTCAAGAGGTACCGCGACGGCCCGCTTTATTGGGAGACCGGTCGGCTGTTGCCGTCGCCGGATGCGCCGGCCAACCCCCCTGCCCCGCTGGAACTGGACGATTCGGCCAACGGAAAGAAGGTCTCAGTCATTGCCGGGCAGAGAATTATCATCCGTCTGAACAGCAATCCGCGCCCCTGGTACTGGTTAATAGGGAAGGTCGAAGGCGAAGGCGAGACAATCGTGCATGTGGACAACGGGAAATATGTCCCGCGCGATCAGAAGGGCGCCAAAGTTCCCGGAAGGTTCATCTTCACTTTTCTTGCGACCAGACCGGGAACGGCCAAATTGACGTTGAAATATAGAAAAGCCTCAAGAAGGAAGATACAAGCGCCCGCCATCAAGACATTTACACTAACCGTAGCCGTCAAGCCCGACCCCGCCGTCGAGCGTGCCAAAAAACTCAAGGCTAATCTTGATTCACTTAAACTCACGCTGCGTTACTACGGTCAGCAGGGCAAGCCCCTTTACCGAAGCTTTTGCTTGAGTGTGCCCCTGGCGATAGTCGATGCAGTACCAGGCTCTGATCATGTTACCATTTCCAAAAAGCAGGCCGAGAAGATTATTGACCACTTGGCAGGCGATGGTTTTCTTGCTCGCTCGATGAATCTTTCCGGTATCAAATTGGCAAAATCTCCGGACGGGCCGACCTATACGATAAGGGCTTGGGCCGGTGGGTTGGTGCTCTACGAAAATCTCGGCTGGGATTTGAAGATGCTCAAGCGTCTGGACGCCCTGCAAGGGGTACTCGACGGCGAGGGGGCGAAGGCGATGGACAAACTCCTGGCCCGGATGAGCGGACTCCGCAAGGAATGGGAAAAGGCTGTCGCCATCTCGAAGCCTGCGGTAAAACCGATTAAAAAGCCCCTCGCGCCCGATAAATCCCCGCTGCACGTACAGTTGGCCAAGGTCTGCGGGCTGAGCGAAGAACAAAAGAAGGAATTGGCTGGCCTGGTTGCCGAGCGGGACAAGGCTATGAAGGATTTTTATGCCGGTATGGTCGTGGAAATGACCGGCATCAAGACAATGGTCGCCGAAGCCAGGGCCAGCGGGGACAGAGATGCCGAGAAAGCAGCCTTCGTCAGGATGCGTCGTATTCAGGCCAGCGAGGGGCGGATTAAAAGGCAATGGCGGGCGAAGTTAATCGCCGTGCTGAAACCATCCCAGGAGGTCAAGTGGTTTCAATACCAGGCCCGGTGGGTAATCGACAAGTACAGGAAGGCCAACCTCACCGCCGATCAAATAGATAAGATCAAGACCGCCTACGTAAAGCAAATGATGGGCGTGGACCTTACCGACGCCAAGGCGCTCGGTGAAATCAGCAGGAAAATCAACGATTATATCACGACCAAACTGCTTACCGACGCCCAGCGTAAGGCGATGAAGCCGAAACCGGAACCGGTGGTCGTGCCGGAGCGGGCGGTAGATACCGGGTGAACGCCTACCGGGGTGGAACGCGATGGGTCAGGAGACTCACCGCGCGAGACTTCGCTTGGCGCGGGAGTTTTTAACATGCCTCGCTGAAGCGAGCACGCCAAAAGATTGGGCGTGTTTTGGGGAGAGATTCTGTGGGCGTGCTCGCTTCAGCGAGGCATGGTTCTGTTACCCTTGAAACTTCCGAACCGCCAGGACGACGTTGTGTCCGCCGAAGCCGAAGGAACTGGAAAGCGCGACGTTCACCTCTTTGGCGCGTTTTACCAGCGGGCAGTAGTCAAGATCGCATTCGTCGTCGGGGTTTTCGAGGTTAAGCGTCGGCGGGATCCATCCGGTCTGGATGGCCTTGACGGTGGCGATCATCTCGACGCCGCCGCTGGCGCCCAGAAGGTGTCCGACGGCGCTCTTGGTGGAGGAGATAACAAGTCCGTTATAGGCGTGAGACCCGAAAACTTCCTTTATCGCGAGGGTCTCCATAATGTCGTTGAGTTGCGTGCTCGTACCGTGGGCGTTGATGTAATCGACCTGTTGCGGCTGAATGTCCGCGTCGGTCAGTGCGTTTCGCATCGCATCGGCGGCGCCGCGTCCGGTCGGGTCCGGCGCGGTGATGTGCGAGGCGTCGCAGGTGCTTCCGTAACCGATAAGTTCGGCGAGAATGTCGGCCCCTCGGGTCACGGCGTGATTCATTTCTTCCAGCATGATTACGCCTGCTCCTTCAGCCAGGAGAAAGCCGTCCCGGTCCTTGTCAAACGGTCTGGAAGCGTGTAGAGGATCGTCGTTTCGTGTGGAAAGCGCCTTGAGTGCGCAGAAACTCGACAGTCCTATCTCGATGAGCGCCGCCTCGGACCCGCCGGTGATCATTACATCGGTCTGGCCTCGCTGGATAAGTCGGGCTGCGTCGCCGATGGCGTTACCGGCCGAGGCGCAGGCGGTGGCGACGGCGCTGTTAGGCCCGCGCAGTCCCCACAGTATGGCGACGTTCCCGCTGGCGGCATTGACCATCAGTCTGGGGATAGTGAACGGGCTTACCCGCGAGGGATTTCTGTCCAGCAGTATCCTGTGCTGGATTTGGAGTGTTTCCAGTCCGCCGATACCGCTTCCTATCAGCACGCCGCAACGGTCTTTGTCGGTGGCGTCGAAGTCGATTTTGCTGTTTTCGACGGCTTCGACAGCGGCGGCGATGGCGAACTGGGCGAAGCGATCCAGACGCTTCAACTTGCGCTTTTCGACGTACTCCGTCGGGACGCCGGCCCAATCGACTACTTCCCCGCCTATTCGCGAGGCATATCCCTCGGTGTCGAACCGCGCAATGCGTCCGATACCGCTGCGCCCTTCGAGCAAAGCGGTCCAGAAATTCTCCACGTCATGGGCAAGCGGATTGACCGTGCCCAGACCGGTAATGACTACCCGGCGTTTCGTCATTGTGCAGCGCCTCGCGTGCGGCCTGAAAGATAACTACTTACGGAACGTACTCGTTGCAGGCTTCGAACCAGTCGCGCCGTAATCGGCGTCAGTCGGAACCTTTCTTACCGTGTTCCTTGATGTAGTCAATTGCATGACCTACGGTCTGGATTTTTTCGGCCTCTTCGTCGGGGATGCTCATTTCGAACTCATCCTCGAACTCCATGACCAGTTCGACCGTGTCCAGCGAGTCGGCGTTCAGGTCGTTGACGAAAGACGTTTCGCGAGTAATCTCGCTCTTGTCAACACCCATCTGCTCACTGACGATTTCTATGACCTTTTCTTCAATTCCTTCGGCCACTGTTTTCTCCTCAAAACAAATATAGTTTTATCTTCACTTTGTTTTCGCCGCCCACACGGGAAGCACGTTTTACGTCGCGGTACTATAACGACCGTAGCGGTCCCTTGCAACAGGATGATTTACGGTTGCCGCCACCAGTCCGGGGTTCTTACATGTGCATTCCGCCGTCCACACTGAGTACCTGTCCGGTGATGTAGGCTGCCTTGTCGGACGCCAGGAACGCCACCGCCGCCGCTACATCCTCAGGCCTGCCCATCTTTTTGAGCGGGATCAGCGACAAGGCGATATCCTTTGCCTGTTGCGGCACGGCTTCGGTCATTTCCGTAGCGATGAATCCCGGCGCGATGGCGTTGGCGCGGATGTTCTTGGCAGACAGTTCCTTTGCGGTGGTCTTGGTCAGCCCGATAAGTCCGGCTTTGGACGATGAATAATTCGCCTGTCCCCGGTTACCCTCGATACCGCTGAAGGAGGCCATGTTGATAATTGCGCCTTCGCGTCGTCGAATCATGTGCCTGGCGACGGCGCGGGTTCCGATGAACGCGCTGGTCAGATTGACTTTCAGGACCAGTTCCCAGTCCTCGTCGCTCATTCGCATCAGCAGCCCGTCGCGGGTTATCCCGGCGTTGTTGACCAGCACGTCGATTCGCCCGTATTTCTCGGCCACTGCGTCGATTACGGCACTGAACCCCTTGCTGTCGGTAACGTCCTGTGCACGGGTGTCGAGTTTTTCACCGGCATCCGGCAGCGAGGCGGGCATCTCTGCCAGCAGGTCCTCGCGGATATCCACCGCCACAACGGTCATTCCCATATCCAGAAGTTGGCGGGTGATTTCCAGTCCGATTCCCCGGCTGGCGCCTGTTACGATTGCGACTTTTTCATTTTCGGACATAGTTTTTGTTCCTGTTTTAATGTCTTTCACCGGCGAGTTTTGCCAATGCGTCGGCGGAATTGATGCTGATAACTTCTGCCCGGCGTTCAATCCGCTTCATTAATCCTGCAAGTACTCGCCCCGGACCTATCTCGTAAAACCGCTCAACTCTGTCGTCCAGCATCCGGCGAACAGATTGCTCCCAGCGTACCGGTGAAATTACCTGGCGGATGAGTTTTTCCTTTATTGATCCGGCTCCATCGTGCGGTTCGGCATCGACATTAGAAATTACCGGTATTTCCGGCTGGCGCATTTCGACGTCGGCGAGCGTCTCAGCGAGTTTTTTCGCAGCCGGCGCCATAAATTCGCTGTGAAAAGCGCCGGCGACTTTCAGAGGCACTGCCCCTTTAGCGCCGAATTCCTTTGCCAGTTCCGCCGCCCGTTCGCATGCATCGAGGTCGCCGGAGATAACTATCTGTCCGGGGCTGTTGAAATTCGCGGGCGACAGCACCGACCCGTTGGCAGCGGCCTCACAGAGTTCGATAACTTTCTGCTCGTCCAGCCCGATAATGCTGACCATACCGGACGGTTGAGCCTGGGCGGAAGCCTGCATGAACCGCCCACGCCTGGATACCAAATCAAGCGCCGAACAGAAGTCTATTGCCCCGGCTTCGTACAGGGCAGTATATTCTCCCAGGCTTAATCCTGCCATTACCGATGCTACGGGAACGGCCTCGCCCAGCGCCTCTTTCATCGCGGCAGCGGCGGCGACTGAACAGACGAACATCGCCGGCTGGGCAATATCTGTGGCGTCGAGGCGTTCAGACGGACCTTTGAAGCATATCTCGCTCAGCGCATATCCCAGCTGCTCGTCGGCTTCGGCGAAGACGCTCCTCGCCGCAGACGACGCCTCAGCCAGATCGGACATCATCCCGACCTGCTGAGCGCCCTGCCCCGGAAATATAAACGCTGCTTTCATTGTAGTAGTCGGTAGGCTGGGACGAAGCGGAGCGAAGTCCCACCTTCCCTGAATTGCCGGGACTCCGCTCCGCTTCGTCCCAGCCTACCTTATTTATTTACAGTTTTACCACCGCTCCTGCCCAGGTCAGCCCTGCGCCGAATGCTATCAGCAGCACTGTCGAACCGGGTCCGACGCGCCCGGAGCGCACCGCTTCATCCAGCGCGATGGGAATGGAGGCTGCCGAGGTGTTACCAAACCGGTCTATATTGACATAGACCTTATCCATCGGGAAGCTCAATTTCTCCGTAGCCGATTTGAGAATCCGTATATTGACCTGGTGCGGAACGACAAGGTCCACGTCGTCGGGCGTGAGGTTACATGCCTTCATGCAGTCTTCCAGTAGCCACTGCATTTTTTCGATGGCGAATTTATAGACGTCCCTGCCCCGCATTTTCAGGTAATGTAATCGGTCCGTTACAGTCTGCTGTGATGTGGGCATTTTTGCCCCGCCGGCAGGAAGCCAGATGAAGTCCCACCCGTTTCCGTCGGCGTGCATTACGGTGTACTGGACGCCTTTTGCGTCTTGGTCGGTCGGTTTGAGCACGACCGCTCCTGCGCCGTCGCCGAAGAGGATGCAACTGCCACGGTCCTCGTAATCGGTGAACCGGCTTAGGGTTTCCGCCCCGATGACGAGGCAGTTTTTGAACTGACCGGCCTCGATGAACCGACTGGCAATCGCCAGAGAATAGACGAATCCGCTGCAAGCGGCCGATAAGTCGAACACCGCCGCCTTGGCCGCTCCCAGGTCGCGCTGGATGTAGCACGCGCTGGATGGGCAGAGTGTTTCGGGGGTGATGGTCGCGCAGGCGATCATGTCCAGTTCGGTCGGTTCGATACCGGCGTTTTCGCAGGCTCGTCGGGACGCTTCGACGGCCATGGACACGGTTGAATCATCGTCACCGGCGATGTGCCGCTCCTTGATACCGGTGCGCTTGGTTATCCACTCGTCGGACGTATCGACCATTCGCTCGAAGTCGGCGTTGGTGAGTATTTTGTCGGGAACATAGGCTCCGACCCCGGCGATTGCCGCTCGCAATGAGTTATTCATAAATTGTCCCCGCCTGGTCCGCGCCGGGCCAGACATTCGGTGATGCGGTCGTTGATGTGAGTTTTGGCGAAATTCAGCGTTACGCCGATGGCCTTGGTAATACCTCTGGGGTTGCTGGCGCCGTGGCAGATGATGCAGATTCCGTTGACCCCCAGCAGCGGCGCGCCGCCGTATTCGTTGAAATCGTACTTTTCCTTAATCGTGGTAATGGCCTTCTCAAACTGACCGGCGAGGTCCGGGTTGGACCGCGTCAACTCAAGGTAAGTTGATTTGAACAGCCCTTCAGCCAGGCCTTCCATCAGTTTCAAGGCTACGTTTCCGACGAATCCCTCGGTAACTACCACGTCGCACGCGCCGTGGAACATCTCCCTGCCCTCGACGTTACCGACGAATTTGACTTCCGGGTCGTTCTTGAACAGTTCCCGTGTTTCCTTGACGAGTTGGTTTCCCTTGGCGTCTTCTTCGCCGATGCTCAGCAAGGCTACGCGGGGTTCGTCGATACCGCAGATACATCGGGAGTATTCCACGGACATCAGCCCGTATTGGTAAAGGTGCTGAGGGCGACAGTTGACGTTTGCTCCGACGTCGCACATGACCACGGGTCCGGCGTATGTCGGCATGACGATTGCGATTCCGGGACGGTGTACGCCTTTGAGGCGACGCAGACGCATCTGGGCGGCGGCGACGCACGCACCGGTATTACCTGCCGATATCATCGCATCCAACTGACCCTTGGCGGCAAGGGACGCCATCTTCACGATCGAACTGTCGGGCTTCTGTCGCAGCGCCTCGACGGGCGATTCATCCATCCCGATGACCTCGCCGGTGTGCTCGATTCGGATGAACTTATCCCATCCGTCGGCTTCGGTGAGGTGTTCGCGAATGGTCGGCTCGTCGCCGATCAGCACGATCTTATCGTCGTCGCCGAGCAGACTCCGGGCTTCCAGGGCGCCTTTGACGACCCCGGCGGGCGCGAAATCACCACCCATGGCATCAACGCCGATTTGCATCGGTTCAGCCCTCTTTCTCGATCTTCAGGCTTAGCCCAGGCCGGACATAACCGCAATTGGCGCATGCGGCGTGAGGTAGTTTCGGCTTGTTGCAACGGGGGCAATCAGCCAGGTTCACACCGCTCATCGCGTGGTGGCTCCGACGCTGACGGGTACGGGAACGAC
>DAOVLV010000219.1 GCA_030631085.1 Planctomycetales bacterium
CCAACAGTTTGTTACTTCTTTCTTCCATTTCGAATCTCCTCTTTCAGGTCCGCCATTGCCCGGCGGACGAATTGTTGCGTTTCGGCGAAACGCGTCATAACGGCCGTATTGTGCTCGACGACTTCGATGAGTTCGCTGAGGCGTTGTTCGTCGCGGATTATCCTGCCATGGGCTTCGGTGAGTTGTTCTTCTCTGGTTCGGCTGTTTCGTCGTTCCCAAAGCCACATTCCGCCCATAAGACCGGCTGCGCCGAAACTCGCCAGATCGCTGATAAGACTTGGGCCTAACATTGCAGTTGCTCCTTTCAATTTGGCGGCGAGTCGAGGTCGAACTCGACGGTCAGTTCGCCGGAGATGGCGATGGTTTGGTATCCGGTATCGCTTCGACGGATGAGGAAGTTCTGCTCTGACCCGTCGATCATGTTCTGGACGGCGGTAACCAGGGCGGCGTTCGAGAGTTGTCCGGCCACATTGGCCGTCAGGCTCATCGCGCCGATGTATGTCGCGTCGCCTGCGCCTGTCCCGCCGGGCGTAGCCCATGCCGCCGACGCGCTCGGGTCGTACTTGTTCCAGGTCGGCGGGTCGGACGTGAAATCAATCGTGCGGAGACAGTGATAAATCTCGACGTTGCAGGTCGTATCGGTGGTCAGTTCGATTTTTGTGGCTGATCGGGCGGTAACGTTCGTCAATCCCAGAGGCGGCGAGTCGCTCGTGCGAGCGCGGACGAATCCGACGCATCGCAGTTCGTTCGTGCCGTTGTTGGCTATCGAAGAGCCTATCCAGGGCGTATCTGGTAGTTGCGAGAATATCCCGCCTGAGAGATAAATCGGAAATTTCCAGCGTCCGCGTCGGATGTATTCGACGGCTTGTCGCAGTTCGTTGAAGTGTACCGCCCGGACGGATGATTGCCCGCCCGTCAGCGTTACGTCGGTCCAGACGCTCGTACCGTTGAGTTTGCCGAAGAAGGCGACTTCGCCGCTTCCGGGGTTCATCACGACGAGTATTTTGTTTTCGTCGGCGTCGGCGACAGGCCAAAGCCAATCCATTC
The DNA here is from genome assembly GCA_030631085.1 of Planctomycetales bacterium. Lineage (GTDB taxonomy): Bacteria > Planctomycetota > Phycisphaerae > SM23-33 > SM23-33 > JAUWNJ01. The sequence goes on from DAOVLV010000219.1 coordinate 1,048, forward strand.
CCGCCGGCGAGGCGGGGTTTCCGCCGAGTCCTCCGGTGGCAGGTTCGAGAATGTCGCTGGTAATAGACGAGCGGAAATTTTTGAACGGAGGGGGAAACTGCGTAGCGATTGTAGTAACCCGGACCGATTTACCCGCACCGATCTGCGAGGAGAAATCCTGCCCGGACAGATACACCAGGCGTCGTCGGCGATTAGTGGCGCCGGCCTGTTCGGATGCGTCGTCGTCGCGGATGAAATGCGCTCCGGCGTCGAGTCGGCCCTGGGCGTTCGCGTTTGTCCATGTAGCGGCGTAGGTCATAAGTTCAATCCAGGTATTTGGCGTATGCGGGATGGTCGAATACGTATCGGGTGGTCGCCGGCGTGCCGTTGTCGGTGATCGTTAATATCAGAATGATCGTGTTGTTTCCGACGGCTGCTCCGGGTCCGAGAGACAGTTCAGCCAGGTTATGCGCCGTCAGGTTCGTCGCGCCGGGCGCGTCGGTGAAAGTACCGGCTCCGGTGGCGACCTGCTCGCGGACGGTGTAGGCGGCGTTACCTTGGGAGGCTGTTATCTTTGCCGGGAACATCGTCGATCCCGTCGGCCTGATGAAGACGATCCATCGCCCGCCGACGTCTATTGCCACGGCGTTGGTATTATTCGGCAGAAGCCCGTCGGTATCGGTCGGTTCGGCAAGGTTGGTAACTGTCATCGTTCCGCTGCCTACGGTTTCGGCTTCTCCGGCGGCGTCGAAAGCGACGGGTCTGGCGGTGTACTGGTTTAACTGGTCATGTGCGGTTATTTTGACCAATTGTGCCGCTTTGCTTCCGGCAACTTCCGTCCACCGCTCCAGTGCGTCGTAATAATTGTTTTTTCCGGACATGCTTATCCGCTCACTTTCAAATGCGTGGTCCATTCCTCGCCGCAGCGGTGTTCGACGGCGCGGACGTACGCCGAAGAACCGGGATAACCGCCGAGGGACAATCCCCTGCCTTCGATCTGCTCGATTATGTCGCCGACGTTGCAGGTCGGATCAATTCGTCCGAGCGTCAGGTCGGCCTCGATTATGTCTGTGTCGGATTCGCTGATGTTGCGAGCCAATTGTTTCAGGCGTTCTGAATCGTCGCGTTCTGCCGGGGCCGGCAGGTCTTGGCATTGGTAAAATATGCTGCTGTCGTGCACCTTCAACCATTGGGCAGAGGGAATCTGTATAACTTCGGTCGGGACCGAAACGTCGCCCGAAACCTCGGCGCTGATATGCCTATCCGAAGCGAGGGTAGCCGTTACGCGGACTTTTATGGTTGCGTCGATGGCGACGGCTTGGAAATAATCGGCTGGAATGGCGTCGTCGGACAGATAGATTGCGCATTCGTCGCGGGCGACTCGAATTGCCCCGCCGTAGCGCCGCCAGGTGACTCCGTCGTCGTAACTGACCTCGACGACGATTCCCAGACTTTCACCGGATGGGTTCACCGACAGGCAAGGCTCGAATCGCCTGTTAATCGACAGGAGGAAATCGTCGCTGCTGATGTCGGCGAAATCGAATTTTTCGAGGTTGTGAGGTCCGTCGCAGTATTGCCCCGATTCGTTCAGCACCCACTTCCTGAACACCTCGGATACTGCGGGCCAATCGTCTGATTCGTCGCGGATAAAATCGCGGTAGTGATAGGATTCCAAGTATGGGTTCCATCCCTTTTTGAGCGTGAAGGTTGATTCGTATCGTTTCAGGTCGCCGATGATCGAGACTTCTCGGCGGGCAGGTCGGCGGTTGAACGCAACCTTACCTTTCCAGAGATTGCTTCGCTCGCCGTCGAGAGTTTCGCCGGCCCGTTGTAGTCGAATCGCTCTTCGCCTGCCTGTCCTGCCCGGACGATAAAAAATCAGGGATGAAGGACCGTCGCCCCAGCCGCTTCGTATTGACAGACCTGCAAGAGCAGCCGTTCGCGCGAGCGCATCGCGCACGGGCAGCCCCGTCAGCGACAACCGGGGGGGATAAATTGCCCGGGCTGGGCTTTCGGATTCTTCATAACCGAATGCTCCGATGTCCGACGGGACGCAGCAAGCGAGGAGATAATTCAGAATATCGGCGACGGACCAGAGTTGTCCGTCGGAACCCGCCGAAAATATCCGGCAGGGGCGGGAATTGACCTGATAAGTTTCTTCACTTGCCAATCCGGTCGGCTCGGTGTTGAAAACGCACTTTCCGGTGGGCACAAACTTTGCCGACGCATCGTTTTCCTGCCAGCGTCCACCAATGGCATGGTTCAGGCGCGTTGCCAGGACGTCTTCGGCTTCTATGGCGAGGGATTCTTCATCGGGACCGGCGCCGGCGAGATGACGAGAGACGTAGCCGTCGAACACCACATGCTCACCGACGTCGGCCAGGCGTATTTGCAGACTCTCGCCGATTGCCGGAAGGACGCCGACGTCCTCGATGCGACGGTTCGGGCGATACCTGCCCGACATGGCCATTATGATTGTCGCACGGGCGAAATAGGGAGCAGGAAGAATGCTCCAATTCTCCACGTGCAGGTCCCGCCTTCGCAGGCCGTTGACATAGACCGGCATCGGTGGGGGGCTTGTTACGTTTGTCGTCGCCGAAGCCGGATGAATGGTCAAATCGCTCACCTTCACTCCTTACAAAATCTGGATGGATGTCGGGGCTGAAACCAGGGGTACGAACACGATTTTACTTACCGGACCGACCTGTTCGCCCCGACGTGCGCGGACGGCCAGAAGCACCGGCGTGTCGGGTCTTGCGATGGAAACCTCAAAGTCGAACCGGTCATTCCGCGACTTTTCAACCGTCGCGACGGGGTTTTCAAGGTCCAGTTGCCCCGTACCGTTGTCGCCGAGAACGTCGAAACCGTCAGCATCTGCAAAACCGATCGGAGTCAGATAAGTAAATCCGATTAGCAAGGCACTTTGCTGCACCTCAACCGTCGGGTCTTTCGGGCGCGTGAGCGGTGCGGGCAGGAGAATTCCCTGCTCGTCGGTATTGGCGTATGCAATGACGTGGGTATTGCGCTCTTCAATCCCCGCCGATGAGACAGCCCGGACGGCATAGATGTAACGCTGTCCGGGCGACAGGTCCTGCGCGAGTGTGATGCTGTTGGGTCCGGGCACGAGATACGCAATAGGATTTTCCCAGTCGATGCCTTCGATGCCGCCGAGACCTCGATAGACGTTGTAGCCGCCCGACTGGAACGCGACGGTCATAACGGGTGAGCCTACGGCCACGGTGGTGTAATCGAGTTTGGATATTGCCACGGCGAACGCTTCGGCAAGCGAGCCGCCGATGCGGAGCATTTCGAAAAAGCATTCAGCGTTCAGCGAACAGCCACTCGCGGAAAAACCCAGCCCGGCGGCGTAGCCGTTGGTTACAATCGCGTCGAATAATTCAGAGGTCGCCCGCAGCGTATCGGCTGAATCAGCGGAATCATCACAGAACACAGCCCGGCTACCGGCGGAGCCGAAAGAGGGCGTGCCGCAATCGCCCCAGACAAACGCATCGTCGGCGAACACTCCAAGTCCTTCCGTGATTATCCGAAGATGCTGGCAG
>DAOVLV010000393.1 GCA_030631085.1 Planctomycetales bacterium
ATATCGAAGAAACACAGAGATACACATTGGCGAAAGTTGGAGCGTAAAACATGACCGTAACAATCAAAGTACCGGAACTGGGCGATCAGACGGAAGATGTTCGTTTAATCGCGTGGGTCGTCGATGAAGGACAGGCCGTCAAATCCGGCGACGTTATCGCCGAGATCGAGACGGACAAGGCCGCCGTTGAACTGGAATCCGAAACCGACGGCGTGCTGCTGAACCAGGTGGTCCCTGTCGGTCAGGCGTTGAAGACCGGAGAAGTAATCGCCTTCGGGGGCGGGCCGGGCGAGGACGTTCCGGAACCGAAAGAGGCGGAATCCAAGTCGCCGCCGCAGGCCGACCCGTCCGTTTCGCAGCCTCCGTCCGAGCAGCCCCGGCAGGACACAGGAAGGGTGCGCGCCACACCGGCGGCTCGGAGTCTTGCCCGCGAACTGGGCGTGGACCTCACGCAGGTGCGGGGAACGGGTAAGGACGGGGCAATCAGCCGCGACGATGTTACCGCCGCAGCCGGGCCGGTAGAAGCCCCCGCCGGAAAGAAACTTACCACCATGCAGTCCGCCGTAGCCAAAGCAGTCAGCAAAAGTTGGCGGGAGAAACCTCACATCTGGCTGACCGCAGCGATTGATATGTCCGCCGCCAATGAATTCCGCAGGCAGTGCAGGGACGCCGGCGGAAGAGTCAGTTACGACGCCATTTTCGCCAAGGCTATGGCAGTCGCCGGCGAGTCCGAACCGGTTATTTACAGCGACGGCGCTCACATCGCCCTGACTGTCGGGCTGGACGAAGAACTGTTCATGCTGGTTATCCGCGACGCCGACGGCAAGGACCTGCGGGAAATCCAGAGCGAAATCGAGGAGTTAGCCTCCCACGCCAAAGCCGGTAAACTCAAGGCCGAGCAGATGACCGGCGCTCATATCGCGCTGAGCAACCTGGGGAAGTATCCGATCGAGTCTTTCAACGCGATTATTTTCCCCGAGCACAGCGCCGTACTGGCCGTCGGCGCAGTCCGTGAACAACCGGTAGCCGTCAACGGAAACGTTGAGGTCCGCCCTGTCGCCAGTGTCAGCCTGGCGACGGATCACCGCCTTATCAACGGTATCCAGGCGGCGAAATTCCTCAGCATGGTCAAAGAGGCGATAGAGTCGGGAACGATTTTTCAGCAGTAATAGGTGGTGGCAATTTTCAATTGGAAATTGAAAATCGGAAATTGGCAATTCACATCCTCACCGCGACGCCGTCCTTTGCGGAGCGTTCGGCGGCCTTGATGAGTTCCATCACTTCCCTTGCCGTCTCCCCGTTCACCGCCGACGGGACAGCCTCGTCTTTTCGGACGCACTCGACGAAGGTGCGTACGCCTATCCTGATCCCTTCCCACCACAACGGCATGAACTGTCCGTCGCAGAGCATCGTTTGTTCCAGTTTGACCTTGCCACCGCCTGTGTTCAGGAAAAGCCCGTCATTCCTCGATACAAGTGTTCCTTCGGTTCCATAGACGGCGATCCACGGCAACTCCGGTCCGGCCGGAGCGCCCCAACTTACGCGGATCGTCGCGGTCAGGCCGTCACGATCGTTCATCATAACAACCGCGGTGTCCTCGCCTTCCTGTTCCAGCGAAACGTGGGAGAACCGCGCGAAGACGCTTTCGGGATTCCGGCACCACCGCCGCGCTAGATAAATATAATGGCTGCCAAGGTCGATGAGCACGCCTCCGCCGGTTTTGGCGTAATCGGAGCGCCAGGAATCGCCTTTCTTCAGACCCGACCAAAGGTTCATACTGCTCATCTCGATAAGGATAGGCTTGCCGATGTCGCCTCTCGCGATGGCTTGGTCTATCTCAAGGACATGGGTGTGAAAAGCGGTGTTTTCGCAGACCATGAGTTTCGTCCCGGCCTTGTCGGCCGCTTCAATTATCCTGTCCGCTTCGGCGACAGTCCGCGAAATGGGTTTTTCCATGATGACGTGCTTTCCGGCGGCGAACGCCTCGCAGGCCATTGGCATGTGCTGATCGTGCGTAGCGCAGATATCGACGATGTCGGCCTCGGCGATGGCCTTCGAATAGTCCGCGAATCCCTCGCCGCCGTACTTCTCGGCAAATTCGTCCGCCCGCGCCTGCGAGGCGCTGCGGAAGATAAGCCTGACCTTCTCATCGAGTTCGTTATAACCTTCGGCGTGGATTGCGCCCATGCCGCCACAGCCTGCGATACAAACCGTCAATTGTTCACTCATCCCGATTCTCCTTGTCGCCTTGAAAAAATATACGGAACCATAATCTCCAGTGGAAGGAATATTTCCTCTCGCCCGCGGCGCCGAAGCGCCCGTCGGAAATCGTCGGCATCCGCGCTGTTCTTCGCGAACAGGTCGTGATGCATCGGGACCGCCGCTGCGGCGTTGATTGACACCGCCAACTCGGCGGCTGACTCAACGTCCATATTCTGCCACTTGCCGTTGATGCAGACGAAGACAGCATCGGGATTCCGCGGCGCTTCGTCCAGAAGTTTCGCATCCAGGTCCGTATCGCCCGTGTGGTAGAGGCGAACGCCGCCAGCGCAGGTTATCTCGTATCCGAGGTG
>DAOVLV010000216.1 GCA_030631085.1 Planctomycetales bacterium
ACACACAGTCGATGTTCGCCAGTGAACGTCCAGTCCGATAAATAACATGCGAGTCTCCTTTCGTGTAATGTGGCTTTCCAGTAAAGACCACGATCTTACCGAAAGGGGGCTTGCTTCATAGATTCACCTTCAACCGGAACGAAGTGGAGGTTGTGGGTGTTGGCCTGACAAGGTGTAGAGCACCCACAAGCTCCGCTTCACTTCGTTGCGCTACGCTTGAAGGTGCCACCCATATTCATTGATTTGCCTGTTGTGAAGTGCCAGAGATTGAAGGTGTTGCTATGTCCAGGCGAATGAAACCAATGCATCCGGGCGAGATCCTGCTGGAGGAGTTTCTTAAACCGATGGGGATCAGTCAGTATCGTCTGGCCAGGGACATCGGTGTTCAGCCCACGCGGATTAATCAGATCGTCAAGGGCAGGTCGGGCGTATCAGCCGACACCGCGCTGTGCCTGGGCCGATACTTCCGAATGTCCGCCCAGTTCTGGGTCAATGCCCAGGCGTACTATGAACTGGAACGCGCCCGCGACAAACTCCGGGGACGTTTGAAGGACGAAGTGATCGTCCACGTGGCTTGAGCTTGGTACCGTGGTCGCGGTGTTTGCGACTACGCTAAAGCCGACTTGATACCGCCTAGCCTATGATTCGAAGTCGGTTACATGTATCATGTCATTTTTGCCCACAAGTATAGGTTCGCCATGTAGGACACCTCGATTGGGAGTACAAATAAGGAAAATCCCTGAGGTTTCCAGTATGGCAATTACGGGTTCGCTTGCATACGGTCCCTCTTCACCGATACGCGCCTCGTACGGTTTTCCGTCATGCGTAAAGCTAACATGGTATATCTTGCGATCTGTGATATCCCCACTAATCGTTTTCTTAACAAACTTCTTGATACCATCATAAACTTCAACCGCTTTCTGGTTATTCTCTGCGCCAGGCACGAAGAATTTCATAGTACGTCTCCTATCGTTGGTGAGATCCTCAAGTTTTTGCGCAACTTGTATCTCCGATCAAGCAAAGACTTATCTTTCTCGTTTCTCGTAAGTCATTGTAGTAATGATTTGATTTTCAACTTCAGTTCTCGAGAGATGGGATAATGGTCTATCTTGTTTACGATTTCCTCTCGGCTTATTCCTTTTTCCTCATACTTTTTGACGCTTGCTTCAAAGATTTTTTCGAATCCGTATTTTGCCAGTGCATTCGAAATTAGGACGAGAACCCCAAGTAAAGCAATACCCCCCAGCATACCGAGAGGTCCCCCCAAAATCGCTAGGGCCGTTACAATTGCTGCTCCGCCATACCAACCACTTGCCGCCATTGCAACGAGCAAAACTAGTCCGGGCACACCAATCGCTACAATTTTCGACACCACTTTGTCCAACATGTTTCACTCCTTTCATGAGAAATTTTGCAGAAAATTCTTGTCAAGAACAACCATCTCTATTTGAGTTTTTGCGGTATCCCATCTAATTTCACTAGGCAATTGTCCTTGATCATCAGGCATATGTTGCCGTACCCGCCAAAAGAGCGAACATAGCTAATAGGTTTATATCCCGGCAGCCCACGACTACGATTAGAATACAGTGGATACAAACAGGGCTGTTTGGCTGACGGTTTGGAAAGATCAACATTCAAAGCAGATGTTCCTTCGACTGTCAGAGTGCTGCCCTTGGTGATTTTGGCCGCCATTTCTTCGGTAGCAGAAATACGGAAGGAACTATAAAAATGACGAAGCTTGATATCCGCGACCTTGGAATCCGAGGATCGGATACGAGCAGAGGATGTTTCCAGCCAAGCACTCTTGCTCTTTTCATCCACTGTCACGTCGTTGATAGTGTAAGAGACAGTCATAGGGTTGCCACGTAGGATACTATCCAGTTTCTTCACTGCTTCTAACCAACTCCGCCGTTTTTGTATATCCGTGTTGTTGCTTTTTTCTATCCTGTCTACTGTTGCGATATATTCGCGGATAGCCTTACAAACGATGGTATTGGAATTTTGGCCCTTGGGACGTGTTGTAGTAGCTTTGGGTTGTGTTGTCGCGCGCCCCTTCGATTTCCTGATGTCGATTCCGGCCTTCTGGCAAAGGCCCTTTAGATGTTTGACCTCTTTCGTAAGTTTCGCGTTTCGCTCCCGCAGACTCTTGACCGTCCTACGGAGCATATTTAATTCTGCCTTCAGGAGCCTATCGTCAACTTTGGGCGTCGGTTCCTTTTCAGCAGCGGTGAGAACGCCCAGCCCTAATAGCCCCAATACAAATAAACTGATGGTCAGATAATTCCTCATTATCAAACCCCTTTCCCCGGTCGATACGATATGCGCCGGTGGCGACATTATCCCTCGCCGAACCACCGCGGTCAACGGTGAAATATGGACGTTACCCCTATTTTCCTCGCGTCTTCAGGCGTGCCTCGATTTGCCTGATGAGTTTTACGGCCTGAAATATGGGGCCGTTATTCATATTTCCCTTTATGCTTCCGTGTCGGTACCGCCTGCATCGGCCTTGAGACTTCCTCGCCAGTAGCTATTCAGCAGCGGCCCGGCGGGGTTGTGGCAGGTAACCCGGTCCTTGGCTACAAGCGTCGTTACGGGCGCGTGGGAGAACCGGCAGAACAGTGCATCGTGGCCGACACAGAGGCCCACGGCGACGTTCAGTTCGGTTCCCGCTGCATTCAACAACATCGCCTGGCCGATCGGATTACATGCCGCTTCGAAACCCTCCGCACTGAACCGGTGCTCCGGGGCGATGCCAAGGTCCGCCTTGTCAAACCCGCCTACGCAACAGACGACGCTTTCGACCTCAAAGCCGTGACTGTCAAGAATCTCGACAAGGGAACGCACCTCTTGCCGCAGCCCAACGCAGAATGCGACCCCGATGCGTTTTATTCCGGCGGACTTGGCGAATTCGATGACTTCACGAACCCTGGGCCAGACCCTGTAGCCGCGTTTCTCAACCGATGCGGCGACAACCATTTGTCGGTTAACCTCCGGTTCGGCGTAGGCCTCCCGCGCGCGGCCCAACGCCTCTTCGCCGCTGCGCATGGGGCAAAACTCGGGCGCTGCCTCAAGATCGCCCTTTCCACAGGCGTTCACACCGCAGATCGCACATCCCTTATGGTCCATTTACCCTTCTCCTTTTTACCGTTGTTATTCGTCTTACCTGGGTAATAGTGATATTCTCTTGTTTTACCTTGAATCCTCGCATCTTCATGCGTGCCTCGATTTGCCTGATGAGTCTGACGGCCTGGTCGTCGGATGAGGCGTCCAGTGGCAGGATGTATTCATCCAGCAGTTCGGTGGCGTCTTTGTATCTGCCTGATTGTTCGTAGAGCATCGCCAGGTATATTACCGGTTCGGGTTGGGCCGGGGCTGCGCGGGTGGCCGAAAGCAGCAGGTCTTCGGCGGCGGTGAAGTCGCCGGCCACCCAGTTGCATAGGCCCAGACGCATAAGCACGTCCCACCCGTCCTGATTTTCAACCGATTCATACACATTAGCAGCCTTTTCGACAAGGCCCTTGCGGAGGTACAGGTCGCCGAGGAGAAGTTTTCCCTGGCGGGGAAGGTTTTTGCCGGCGGCTTGAAGTTCAGCGGCAGCGCGGTCGATTAGCCCTATATCCCTTCGCAGCAGCAGCAGCGCCTTCATGTCCGGCTTGAAGTCGGTGCCGAACCGATTCGCGGTAATTTCGGCGGCCCGGCAGGCGAGATGAATCGAGTCGCGAAGATTCAGATCCGATTGTTTCGGACGCCATCGCTTCGGGATCGGGAGGTTTGAAAGGTATTCGCTCATGGCCTGGTCGGCAGCGTCCATCTGACGGGACTGCACCATTGCCTTTACGCGCACCATGGCATACTTGCGGGCCTGTTTATCCCCAAGGTCCCCAAGGTCAATACGCCCCAGCAGCGCCAGCGAGCGGGCGAGATTGGGGTCGATGGGAAGATTTCTTTCCGGCTCGACGGGGTAACGTTTCCCCGCCCGTCGGTGCGCTTCAGCCAACAGGCCCAAGCGCGAGATTGGCTCGACAAGTCGGAGTCTTTCGGCTACGGTCAGGTAGCGGACAGCCAGGTTGTCCATCTCCAGGTTGAAGAATGTAACCCCCATGTTCCAATGGGCAGGCGGGACGTTCCGGCGATACCATGGCCGGGTGGTTTCTGCGCCGGGAAGTAACCCGCTTGTCGATTCGGGCAGAAGCGGCTTGTCGAACTGCTCGGTGTTGACGGGGGGGAGTTTCTCCTCTTCGTGCCATTTTCGCAGCAGGGAGGTGTTCTTTTCACCGGGCATGGGAATTCTTACGAAGCAGACGCCGGCTTGGCCTATATAGACCGGCCTGAACCGCATGGAGTCATTCATCGCTTCGATGTGCCGTGTCGCGTCGAAGCGGACGACGACGAAGCGGACCGTCGGCGGAAGGGGGGTCTGGTGCGGATCGGTTGCCCATGTCGGCGAAAGCAGGTTCCTGCCGATTTGCTGGAGCCTCTTGAGTTTGGCCGGCGGGTGGACCTCAAGTCGGCCATCCATCCAGATACGCCGGCGCGGGTAACTGTAGTAGATGAACGTTCCGCCGTCGCCGAAATCGAGCGACAGGACGTCCCCGGACAGTTC
>DAOVLV010000006.1 GCA_030631085.1 Planctomycetales bacterium
CACCCGTTTCTTTGTTGACGGCGTTGAAGTTGCCGCTACTTCCAAGCGTCCCAGCAAACGACAGAGAATTACGATATGGATAGACAACTATCGTCTTCAAGTGATAGATGGTAAGATATCGGCAGCGGGGCACCTGAACATACAGCAAGATCAGCGGATGTATGTTGATTGGGTGCGGTACTATAAAGCCCGTAAAAAATAGGTGGGTAAAGGGGACTGTTTCCCCCTGTGATTATCGCTCCAAGAACTGGTTATATTGGGACACAATATTAATTTTCGAGGTGCAAGTCCATAAAATCAGTATTGTGTCCCCAGATTGCCATCATCGTCCACATTTACCCCGACCGCCCGCAGGTACGGTAAATCGCGGGTCGTAAAATTATCTTGATTATTTTACGATTTTGTCGATAATAGTCCTGTTGTGAAACCGCGAAAAAGACTCTACGACACGCTTCTGGGCGAGCATCTTGCCACCCAACGACAGATGGCGTTTGTCAGCGGTCCCCGGCAGGTCGGTAAAACTACAACCTGCCGAAACCTCTGCGATGAGTATCTCAATTGGGACAACCTCGACGACAGGGAGAAGATTCTCGCCGGTCCGGGGAGCCTGGTGGAGCAGCTTCATTTGGATCGGTTGACCGAAACGACGCCGGTGGCCCTGTTCGACGAATTGCACAAGTACCCCCGTTGGAAGCAACTACTCAAGGGATTCTTCGACACCTACGCCGACCGGATCCATATCATGGTAACCGGATCGAGCCGAATGGACACCTACCGTCGCGGCGGCGACAGTCTGATGGGGCGATATTTCCTCTATCGCATGCACCCGTTCAGTGTGGCCGAAGCGATCCGGCAGGACCTGCCCGATTCGAGGCGGATCGTCCGCCGACCGGAAAAAATCAAATCCACCGACTTCGACGCCCTGTGGACCCACGGCGGGTACCCCGAACCGTTTCTCAAACGCGACATTCGCTTCAGTCGGCGCTGGCGAAATCTGCGCGCCCGACAGTTGCTCCGCGAAGATGTCCGCGATCTGACGCAGATTCATCAACTCGATCAACTGGAAATACTGATCCGTCTGCTCAGTGTCCGCTCGTCCGGACAACTGGTCTATAACAACCTGGCCAGGGAAGTGCGGGTTTCCGTCGATACCGTTCGACGGTGGATCGACACGCTTTGCAGGATGCACCTGGGATTCCTGGTTCGTCCGTGGTTCAGGAATGTCGCGCGCAGCCTTCGCAAGGAACCCAAGTGGTTCCTGCGTGATTGGTCGGTCATCGACGATCCCGGCAGCAGGGCCGAAACGTTTATCGCCTGCCATTTGCTCAAAGCCGTCGAAGGATGGAACGACATGGGTCTGGGCGAGTTCCAATTGGGCTACCTGCGGGACACGAATAAGCGCGAGGTGGACCTCATCGTCGTCCGCGACGGTCAGCCCTGGTTCCTCGTCGAAGTAAAGCACAGCGACGATGCAATCAGCCCCGCCCTGAAGTATTTCCAGCGACAGACAAAGGCTCCATTTGCATTCCAGGTTGTCATGGTAGCCGATTATGTGGATGCCGACTGCTTCAGCCGCCCGTGCCCGCCCAAAGTCGTACCGGCCCGAACATTCCTCTCGCAATTGCTCTGACAGGGACCAGGCAGTCCCGCTTGATTCTTGATTTATCCGGCGAATCCTGATATGTAGTGCTGCTTCGAGACTGCAACAGGACGTGCGTGAGGAGTAGTTTTAAAATGCCGTTTATCGCCAATACAGACAAGCAGCGCGAGCAGATGCTCAACGAGTCGGGCATGAGCGCCGAGGACCTTTTCGCCGACATACCCGCCGATTTGCGATGCAATCGGCTGCAAATAGGCAGGGGCCTGAGCGAGCAGGAAGTTCGCCGGCACATGGCGGCGCTGTCGGACAAAAACGCGTCGGGGCTTATCAGTTTCCTCGGCGGGGGTTTCTACGACCACTTCGTACCCGCTGCCGTCGAAGCAATGGCTTCGCGGAGCGAGTTTTACACCGCCTACACGCCCTACCAACCCGAAGCCTCGCAAGGAACGCTCCAGGCGATTTATGAATATCAATCCGCGATATGCCGGCTTACGGAAATGGAGGTCGCCAACGCCTCGCTCTACGACGGCGGAACGGCTGTTTATGAAGCCGTGATGATGGCGATGCGGATTACCGGACGAAACCGCGTTATCGTCGATGAGGCCGTCAATCCAGTCTATCGAAAGATACTGCGGTCGTACACGACCAACCTCGGTATCGAGTTCGTCCAGACGTCCTGGCATGACGGCGGGGCCGACCGCGAGAAAATCGCGGCTGAACTTAACGACCAGACGGCTGCGATCGTCGTTCAGAATCCGAACTTTTTCGGTTGTCTCGACGATTTCGCCGATCTGGCCGATGCCGCCCACAAGCACGGGGCATTGCTGATTGTATCGTGTTATCCGATTTCGCTGGGCATGGTCCGGACGCCGGGGCAGATGGGAGCCGACATAGTCGTCGGCGAGGGTCAGAGTCTGGGGCTGGCGTTGGCCTTCGGCGGTCCTTACCTGGGGTTCATGGCCACTCGCAAAAAATTCGTTCGCAAAATGCCCGGAAGGGTCGTCGGGCGCACCGTCGATAGCGAAGGGCGGGACGGATTCGTCCTGACGCTCCAGACCCGCGAGCAGCATATCCGGCGCGAAAAGGCCATGTCGAACATCTGCACGAACGAGGGCTTGTGCGCCCTGACCGCGACGATCTATCTGAGCCTCCTCGGCAAGGAGGGTCTGCGTGAACTTGCCCAGACCTGCGCCGACAAGGCCAACTACGCACAGAAGCGCCTGCTGGAAATTCCCGGCGTAACGACGCATTTTCCCAACCGCTGGTATTTTAACGAGTTCGTTCTACGTTTGCCGGTTGCATCGGCCCAGCGGGTTATCCGACGATTGCTTGAGCGGGGAATCTCGGCTGGTTTCCCGTTATCGCGATACTACGACGATATGGAAAACTCGCTGCTGGTGGCAGTTACCGAGAAGCGCACCAAGGAGCAGATCGACCTGCTGGCACATACGTTGGAGGTGTCGCTGTGAAACTCATCTTTGAAAAATCAGTTCCAGGCCGGCGGGCGTATCGCCCCGCCGATGACGACATTGACGCTCCGGCGCGCATCCCGAAGAATTTCCTGCGCGACCGGCCGGCAGCCCTGCCGGAACTGTCCGAACTGGACGTGGTGCGACACTTCACAGAACTGTCGAACAGGAACTTCGGCGTCGATACCGGATTCTATCCGCTCGGCTCGTGCACAATGAAATACAACCCGAAGGTAACCGAGCGAATCAGCCACTATCCGGGGTTCGTGCACCTGCATCCGCTGCTGCCGCAACTGCCCGGCGGGGAAATGCTCGTCCAGGGCGCGCTGGCTGTGCTGCACGACATCGACATGATGTTGCGCGAAATCTGCGGAATGGCCGCTTTCACAATGCAGCCTCTGGCAGGAGCACACGGCGAACTGACCGGCGCGATGATTATCGCGGCCTACCACGCAGACAAAGGCAACGACAAGACGACCATTCTTATCCCCGACAGCGCGCACGGGACCAACCCTGCCAGCGCCGCCATCGCAGGATACGACGTGCAAACGGTCCCGTCAGACGATACCGGCGTGATGGACATCGACGCTCTGGCAGAAGCGATGAACGACAAGGTCGCAGCCGTTATGCTCACCTGCCCCAATACGCTGGGCCTGTTCAATCCGCGAATCAAAGAACTCTGCAAAATGGCCCACGATGTTGACGCACTGGTGTACTACGACGGAGCGAACCTCAACGCACTGCTCGGACGCTGCAGGCCCGGCGACATTGGATTCGACCTTGTGCACGTCAACCTGCACAAAACCTTCGCCACGCCCCACGGCGGCGGCGGGCCGGGGGCGGGACCGGTCGGAGTCTGCGAAAAACTCATACCATACCTGCCGACCTCCGTCATCGCCGACAAGCCAGACGGGTCGTACTGGCTGGACTACGACAGGCCAAAATCCATCGGGTATATCGCGCCGTTCTACGGTAACTTCGCCGTCATACTCAAAGCCTACATATATACCCTGATGCTGGGGACGGACGGGCTGGAGCGAGTCTCCCAAAACGCCGTGCTGAACGCCAATTACGTCAAAGAAAAACTCAAGGCCCATTTCGACCTGCCATTCGGACAGACCTGTAAACATGAGTTCGTCCTGTCGGCGTCGCGCCAGGCCAAAAACGGCGTCCGGGCGATGGATATCGCCAAGGCCCTGATTGATCGTGGCTTCCATCCGCCGACGGTTTATTTCCCGTTAATCGTGCCCGAAGCGATGATGATCGAGCCGACGGAAACCGAAAGCAAAGAAACGCTCGACACCTTCATCGCCGCGATGATCGAGATCGCCGAACTGGCCCAAAGCAACCCGGAAGAATTGACCGGATGTCCGCGAACGACGCCGGTCGGAAGACTGGACGAAACACTCGCAGCGAGAAAACCTGACCTGGCATCTTTGGAGTAGAACCTTTCATGTCCACATACGACGTAATCATTCTCGGTGGTGGTCCCGGCGGATATGCCGCCGCTTTGAGGGCTTCCTTGCGAGGCGCGAAGGTCTGCTGCATTGAGGCCGATAAACTGGGCGGGACCTGCCTGAACGTCGGATGCATTCCCACCAAGGCAATGCTCCACGCAAGTGAGATTTATCACCAGAGCAACCACGCTTCCGCTTTCGGCCTGAATTGTTCCTGCGCCGGCGTGGACGGTCAGGAATACATGGCCCGCGTCGCAAAAGTCGTCGCCGGACTGCGAAAGGGCGTCGAAGGACTGCTCAAAGCCCGTAAGGTGGACGTTCTCCGAGGCAAGGGGCGATTGACCGCTCCGGATACCATATCCGTCGAAACCGACGATGGCTCCGAGCAGGTCAAAGCCAATTCGATTATCATCGCCACGGGTTCGTCGCCCGCGCGCCCCGGCTTCCTGCCATGGGACTCGCCGCGAATAATGACCACCAACGAAGCCACCACCGCCGAGAGCCTGCCCGAAAGCGTTATTATCATCGGCGGAGGCGTCATCGGGTGCGAATTCGCAACCGTCTATACCGAACTGGGCGTCGAAACTACCGTTATCGAGATGCTCGACGGGCTTGTGGCTAACCTCGACGCCGAAGCATCAAAGATAATCGCCCGAAGCCTCAAAAAACGCGGCGCGACCGTCCTGACCAGCAGCAAAATCGTCAGCGTCAAAGCAGACGATTCGAGCGTTACGGTCGAAACCGAAAATGGAAAGACTATCAAGGCCGCCTGCGCAATTGCGGCCGTCGGGCGAATACCGAATACGGAAGACATCGGCGCCGAAGATATTGGTGTGGAACTGGATGGCGGAATCATCCGCGTCGATGACCGCTGCCGGACGAATGTCGATGGCGTCTATGCCGTCGGCGACGCAGCCGAAACTCGCCAGTACGCTCATCTTGCAACTCGAATGGGCATTGTCGCAGCCGACAACGCCACGGGAAACGACGCCCGCGACGACCGGGCGGTCGTACCGGCCGGCGTCTATACGCACCCGGAAGTCGCAGCTGTGGGGCTGACCGAGGAACAGGGCGAAAATGTCCGCGTATCTGTATTTCCGCTCCGCGCCAGCGGTATTGCACACGCTTACGGCGAGATTGACGGGCAGGTAAAGATCGTCGCCGACACCGAAACCGGAAAAATCCTCGGCTCGCTGGTTATCGGTCCGCACGCCACCGACGTTATCGCCGAAATCGCACTGGCGATGCGGCATGGGCTGACCGTTGAGAATATCGCCGAGACCATCCACGCTCATCCGACCTTCGCCGAAGCGGTACTCGAAACATCCGAAGCATGGCTGGGACTACCGTTGCACACATTGCGATAAACAATGTCGAAATTAATTTATTCAGACCTCGGACGCGAATCCTACGAATCGGCGTTGGCGATTCAACGCCGATTACTGGAAGAGGTAAAGGCCGACGAGAACTCACCGGCGTATCTTCTGCTCCTCGAGCACGACCCGCCGGTTATCACGCTTGGCCGGAGCGCCGGGAGCGAGCATATCCTCGCATCGCAGGAGCAATTGAGCCGCGAGGGTATCGAGGTCCGCGAATCCGCCCGCGGCGGTGATGTTACATATCATGGACCGGGGCAACTGGTCGGTTATCCGATTATACGCCTGACCCGAAGCGGTCGGACCGTCCGCGGTTACGTCCGCAGCCTCGAAGAAGTTATCATCCGCCTGCTCGGACGCTTCGGTCTGTCGGCCCGGAGGCGGGAGGGGCTTACGGGTGTATGGGTCGGCGACGAGAAAATCGCCGCTATCGGCGTAGCCGTCAGTCGATGGGTCGCATGGCACGGGTTCGCGCTGAACGTCTCGATGGACCTGTCGCATTTTGATTTCATCGTGCCCTGCGGCATCGACGGGTGCAAAGTAACCAGCATGGAGAGACTTCTCGCATCAGAAGTGTCGATTCAGGAAGTCAAAAAACAGTTGGTAGAATGTATGGCCGAGGTGTTCGGATTTGAGCCTGTAGGCTGGGCCGGAGGCCCACCTTCTTTATGTCAACGAACCAAGGTGGGCCTCCGGCCCAGCCTACAGAACCAAGGTGGGCCTCCGGCCCAGCCTACCGTTCCGTCTCATCGCGGACGGTTTCCTGCGTGGCTTCGGAGACGTATTCCGCCTGCCGGCAGGAGCGGTGAGGTTCGCCGACTGCTGGCCGATTTGAAACTGGAGACGGTCTGCTCCAGTGCGAATTGTCCGAACATGTCGGAATGTTTCGGTCGCGGTACGGCGACGTTTATGATCCTCGGCAGCACCTGCACCCGCTCATGCCGATTCTGCGCCGTTCCGACCGGAAAGCCCACGCAGCCGCGAGAAGATGAACCAGCCGCAGTGGCGGAGGCGTCCGAGCGGCTGGGACTAAAGCACGTCGTAATTACTTCAGTAACCCGCGACGATCTGTCCGACGGCGGGGCTGGGCACTTCGCCAAAACCATCCGCGCCGTCCAGACCCGCCTTCCGCAAACCACAATAGAAGTTCTCACGCCCGACTTCGGCGGCGACGAAGCCGCCATTGATACGGTCCTTTCCGCCGGCCCGGACGTTTTCAACCACAATATCGAGACGGTTCCGCGCTTATATTCGCATGTCCGCCCGCAGGCCCGGTACAAACGAAGTCTCCAAGTACTCAAATATGCAACCTGTAGGCTGGGCCGACAGGCCCACCTTCCTTATGCCAACGAACAAAGGTGGGCCTCCGGCCCAGCCTACAGGTTGCTGACCAAGAGCGGTCTGATGGTCGGGCTTGGCGAGACGAACGATGAAATCCGCGACGTGATGCGGGATTTACGCGAAGCCGGCTGCGATATTCTGACCATTGGTCAATACCTCGCGCCCTCATCGGAGCACGTGCCGATTGAGCGATTCGTCGAACCGTCCGAATTTGACGCCCTGCGGACCGATGCCCTCGAAATGGGATTTTCAGCCGTCGCCGTCGGACCTTTCGTCCGAAGCAGTTACCGAGCGGAAGAGGTTTTTAAAAAGCAGGCGGTCTTATAGTCCCAGCAGTCTTATGACGTTTTCGCGGGCGACTTTCTGGAAAATTTCCTCGCTGATTCGCTTTTCATCGCGGAATTTCAGCAGGAGGTCCACCAGCGGCGTCGGCGTTCCGGGCGCGCAGATGTCCGTACCGAACATCAGGCGGTCCTGGAATTCGTCGAGGAATTTCGCGGCATAGTCCGGGTCGCGCGCCAGTGCGTTGCATCCGCTGTTGGCTGATAAGTCGCCGTAGAGATTCGGGGACCGCCGGAAGAGTTTCGGGACGACGCCCTCTTCTTTGACGGGGTAATCCGGATACCCGTCGCGGTCGGCGGGTGTGGCGAGCGGGGCCATCTCCGCCCAGAACGCCTGCGAGTGCCCGAAGAATTTCAGGTCGGGAAACGTCTGTAGCGACCTTTCCAGTTGCGGCAGCCCCGGATCGTCGTACAGGCCATAGGTTCCGCCTATCTTCGTGCTTACGTGGAACGTCAACGGGAAACCGACCTCCTGGACGTGCTTAAAAAGGTTCTGCACCATCAGGTCGCCGAATGGAAGATTGGCGCAGACCTCTCCGACGCCCTTGCATCCGGCGTCGCGATAGTGGCGCAGGATGTTGCCGAGCGGCGCAGCGGGCGAATTGGTCATAGCGCGCGGGTCAAGGTTACAGAACGGGATGAACCGGTCGGGATATATCCGACATATTTCGATAATCTCTTCGTTGGCCTGTGGCGCAAAGGCGCATTCGGGGTTGACCCCCGGCAGCAGAATCACCTTTTCGATACCGACCGCATCGTGGCGTTTTATCAGGTCTTCCGGTGAAGTATAGGTTGCTTTCCCGCTCTCGTCGCGGGGCGGACCCGGAAACATTCTTGTGTGTCCGTGAACGTCGATGAACATTGATGTTGCTCCTTTAGTTTCCACTGAGCATACGGTTCAGACCTTTTTCGTCCAGTGCGTCGGCGCATTTGGCGGCCGATTTTTCGATTGGGTCGTCGCTGTCGAGTTTTTCGTTTATCAGGTCGCGGACCCGTTTATGGTCGCCCCTGCCGGCGCAGGTCAATTTGACCATTCCCAGGCTAAGGATGGCTTCGACTCGTACAGCCCGATCGGCGTGGTTGGCTACGAGGTTGAAAATATCTCCGGGGCGAGGCCCGTTAGCGTCGCTTTCGGCGCGTGCGAATGTCCGTATGACGTTGTCGAGGTCGGTATAGATGCTGCTCATGTCCCCCAGTCCTGCGCGGTACTCCCGGACAGCCTTGATGCGTTCGGGCTTGTTCCATTTTGCGTAGAGATGCCCCAGTGATTCGCAGGCATTTTTCTGCAAACCTATACCGGTTCGCACGATGTCAAGCCTGGCCCGCTCATCAATCAGATGTTGCCCCAGCACCAGAACATCGAATATGCACTTTTCGGCGGCAGCGAAACCGGCCTCGCCTTTGCCGATGTAGTGAGCAAACAGTATATGAGGAGCATCCACGATGCTCTGAAACCGCTCGGCCTCGACCGGTCTGTCGTATGTAACTTCCATTCGTTCCGAGAAGTAAAATGACATGTCTTTTTTGGCGGCGCCGGCGGCGATGGGCTTCGCGACGCTGTTCAACAAGGCTACATCGTCGTCCGTCAGACGATACTCGTCTTTCATTAAGGCGTAGTAATGTTTGAGCATCGCCCGTATCGCTTCGGTGTTTTTATCGTAGGATTTCATCGCCTGCCGGTAATCGTCGGCGGCGTTTCCCTCGCCGTCGGGCGCAGACGGCAGCAGGGTTGTCAACGGTTCGGAAGGCCTTTGAAGCTTCAACATACCCGGCCCGGTAGTCGCTTGCGTCGGATCCGTCGGCGACGGAAAAAACAGCACCACCACAAGCACGATAATTACAAACGCGCCGAAAATACCCGCCAGAATCCAGCCAAGCCTGTTACCCATATGTTGTTCTCCTGTTTCCAATTTCCAATTTCGTTCTTCTGTTCAATTGGCAATTGACAATCGGCAATTGGCAATTGGAAAGTGGTTTATTTTTTTATCGGCGTCAGGTACATGGTGCCGAGGTTTTCCGGGCTGTAGAAGTATCGCACCGCGCCGGCCCAGCTTGATGCTTCGGACTCGGCGGTTGCGAATCGCGTGAAATTGATTCCCCACAACGGTTCGGCCCCGTCCGGGCCGAAGGCTTTCAGCGGGATCGCCAATTCGACGACCCAGAGTTTTTTATCTTTGACGACGGCGGATCGGACCCGTACGGGCCAGGGCTTGACGCGAGCCGGTTCCGCGCCGATACCGCGTTCGGCGAGGACAATGCCGTTGCACTTCACCACGAGATGGTACAAATCGGCGGCGTTTCGGGCCTTGAGACCCGGATCGATAATCAGTTCCACCATGTCCTCACCGGCAGCGAGGAACTGCTCGTATCGGACGATGTTATCGGCGCGGGCGTGGATTTTGTCCATCTTCGGCTCGTCGCAGCGGAATGCCACGTACAGGTTGCGGCTGTCGCGCGTAACGAAAGCGACTGTCCGGCGACGGGCAAGCCCTTGCCCGCCCCTGCCACGTCGGCCCAGAACGATAAAGGCTCCGGCGGTATTTCCCGTTCGCAACGGCCAATCGCCAAGATCCCCGTCAATGACAATCGTTTTGGCGACGGTTCCGGCCCGGATGAACGGAACGCAGGCGAGGAGGTTTTCGGTTCGGCCCGGGGTGGTGGTCAGCACCAGTGGGATATTTATTTTCGCGTCTGAACCTGTTGGGATACCGACGCCTTCGGCGGCAAGGGCCAGGACGGTAAGTTCGCTGCCTTTGAGTCGTTTTTGGATTCGGGCGGTTGTCGGTTTCCACCCTGCCGGAAGATCGGCGATACGCAACTCCGCATCAACCGGATTGGTCTGTTCGTTGTAAAGTTCCGCTCGGATAGTGGCGGCGAAACGCCCGTGGCCGAGCATTTTCACGCGCGAACGAATCCGCTCGACACGAACCCGGCAGGTAAGTTGGCGAAGTTGTTTCCAGGCGAGTTGTTCCGACAGGAGCCGGCGGCGGGAAACATTTTCAGGATGGACGGCCGAAAGGACTTCTTCGGCGAGGAGCCTTCGGGCGGCTGTCCAGACTTCGCCGTCGGCGACCCATCCGCGAAATCTCGCGTCGAGGTAATGGTCCCCGGCGGCGTCCAAGCAGGCGTAATGGACCATTGTATCGATCATTATCCGCGCGACGGCTGCTCTTTGCCGTTGTCGCAGCAACCAGAGATAGGCGACATCCTGCAAACCCCGACGGAGGCGCTTGAGGCGAACCGAAGGAAAAACCGTATTACCGTCAGGGGTCTTACCGGGATAAAACAGGCGGTCTTCTTCGTTACCTTGCTTTGACCAGTTGAGCACTTCGGGTATGAAGATGCCGGGGCAGTCGTATTTCATCGCTATCCATGCCAGTGCGCGAACGTCGGCGGGCGAACTCAACACGCCGCATCCGCCCAGATACGGAGGCCTGCCCGGACGAAGCCAAAGACCGTCCAAACGGTGGTTTCGGGCGAGTTGCTTCGGGCTACGCCGGGCTTCGCCCCGACAGGTCGCATCGGATGGGTTAACCATATGTGCCGGTGGCGCGTACATATCGGCCAGCGAGGTAAAATCCTTCGGGGGATTCCCAAAGCGTAACATGGGCGTCTCGCCCATGCTTTTTTTCACGGGCGAGACGCCCGTGTTACGCGGGGCGGGTGGAAGTTCTGTCAAAATCGGCGTTTCAGGTCCGGCAGAACGAACCAGACGCGCAAGGGTTGAATAACGCTCATAGGCCCGTTGCCCGGTCGAATCGGACCTTGGCCAGACGAACAGGCGGTCGCCGAACCCGATGCTCTTGAAATGCTCGACCGTCCCAGCCAGAACGGCTTCGGCGGTCTTGCGGTAGGCGTCCGTACCGATCCCGCCGTAGTTCGCCGGTTCTGGCCAACCGGTACGAAAAGGCGCAGGCCAAGCCGATACGCCGACGCGATCGTCAAAGGCCGAGCCATCGAGGTATGGCTTGACGATGTTGTCGTAATCATCCCACCGAAGCGCCACCGCCCCGGACATGTCGCGCTTAATGGTCGGATGAATGGATTTATCGAACAGGTCCACGCGATGCTCGTGCGCCAGACGCATCAATCGGCGGATAACCGTCAGGCCGGCGCGGACATCCTCTTTCGCAGCGTCGAGACGGACGGGAACGGCTCCGCCAAAGGTCGAAAAAATCGTCTCGTAACCAAATCCGCCCATGCACGCAACCGGCTTGGCGTCGGGAAGGACGAAGTCGTACACCTTCAGCGCCACCTTCGCTCGCGTCGGGCCTCGGCTCGACGAGGCCGTAATTGCGCCGACGTAATCGCCCGGAAGCCTGTCACGCCGGACGGCTACATCCACCCAGACCGCCAGCCGCTCGCCGGGGCCGACGTCAAACGAATCGGACGATTTTATCGGTTCCAACGCGTCGTAGAACCTTACCGGCCTGACGGGTGCGTCGGTCAGGAGGAGATACCATGCGGGATAACGCTTAATTGCCACAGGCAGCATTCGGAATAATTTAACGTTCTCGACGCCGATCTTCCGCCCGCCGGGGCCGGTAAGCGGACTGACGGACAGTTTTACCCCCTCAAGCCCGTCCGGCGGAGCGTCCAGAACCAACTGAAAACTGACGGTTTCATTGGCGGCTGAAAAAAGATTCACAATCCGCGAATCAGCGTCCCATACGCTGCCGGCCTTGGACGCCTGCGTCTGCTCGGTCAGGTGTACCATGTCCCCCGCCACCCAGAGGCGACCCGGGCCGGCCCGCCCACAGCCGGCCAGGCTCAAGCACGCAATCAATAATGTCAGTCGTCGCAACACAGACCCGGGATTGTACAGGGTCAGGCCCGGAAAATAAAACAGCAGAGGAGAATTGGTTGACTGGTTGACTGGTGAATCAGTTTTGCTTTATGTTTTTTCTGTTGTTCCCTACGCCCTACGCCCTGCTTTTTCACACCTCCCCGTTTTTGGCGATTGCCTCGTCTTCGTAAGGCCCCAGCAGCCTGCGGTAGCACTCCAACTGACAACAGGTCAGCACGCCGCCGATGAAATCCTGAGCGCGGGAATACCGCATTCCCTTTTCGTCGAGGTAACGCTTGATAATCGAATAGATAATGTAATTAAGATGCCCCTTGGCTGCATCGTCGTCCATAGCAGACAACTTCGCAACGACATCCCCAATGGCCTGTTCGTATTGACCCCTGTCTTCGAGCGGTATGTACGGCATCAATCTGCCTCCCATTTATCCGTCCGTGATGCATATCCCGTTATTTAAGGAAACTCTAATAACCGAATCGTTATTATAGTTTTTCGCCAAAAACTATAATAACAAAGAATACCCGCGATTACCCGTTACCGTGAATTGGAAATCTCGATGAGTTTTTCCAGTGCTTCGGCGGCTTGGCCCGAATCGATTGCTTCGGCGGCCGGGGCGATGCCAGCGGCGATTGTTTCGGCCTTATCCGCCACAACCAGGGCGGCGGCGGCGTTCAGGATGACGATGTCGCGGTCGGGGCCGGGCTGACCGGAAAGGACGGCGCGGATTCGCTCTGCCGATTCGTCGGCCGATTTGACCGATAAGTCCGCAAGAGTCGCCCTGGTCAGGTCGAAATCTTCCGGCTGGACTGTGAAGGTGGCGATTTTACCGTCTTTCAGTTCGGCGATGCGGGTCGGGCTGGTGATGGAAATTTCGTCCAGCCCGTCGTCTGCATGGACAACCATCGCCCGTTGCGAACCGAGGGCCTTGAGAACCTCGGCGATTGTCTCGATGAGTGCACCGTCAAAGACGCCCAGGAGTTGCCTCTTCGCCCCGGCGGGGTTTGTCAGGGGTCCGAGAACGTTGAATATCGTTCGCACGCCGAGCGCTTTGCGGACAGGAACGGCGTATTTCATTGCGGGGTGATGTTTGACGGCGAAGCAGAAGCCCATGTTGGCCTCGGTGAGACATCGGGCGACTGTTTTCTCATCGGCGTCGATGTTGACGCCCAGCGCCGCCAGCACGTCGGCCGATCCGCTGGCGCGGGTGTGCGTGCGGTTTCCGTGCTTGGCTACGGTTACTCCCGCCCCGGCGGCGACCAGGGCGGCGGCCGTTGAGACATTCAGCGTACTCATCCCCGTCCCGCCCGTCCCGCAGGTGTCGATAACGTCCAGCCCGCCGGTGTCGATCTTGACCGATTGGGCGCGCATGGCGGTGGCCGCTCCTGTAATCTCCGCGACGCTCTCGCCGCGCGTCGCCATCGCCACCAGCAGGCCTGCAATCTGCGCCTCGTTCCACGCGCCGCTCATTATCTGCCCGAAGGCGTCTCTCGCCTGCTCGCGGGTCAGGCCTTTGTCGTCCATCGCCACACTCAGAACTTCTCTGTATTCCATCTTTGACATGATGTCTTCCTCATTTCGTTGAAGAATCTTCTGTTGTCTGAACGGTACGCTGTGAATTATAGTCTTCACTCTATTTGGAGCAACTATATCGATGTCTGAATTTCGACTTTTAGTTATCGCCGATTCGCACTACGCCTCGTGTGGCGACGACGTTGTCTCAGGCCCGAGCCGCCGATGCGACCTCGGCTGTGAGATTGTCCGTCGTGCCATTGTCGATGCCGATCGACGCGGCGGATTCGACGCGATCGCCCTGATGGGCGATATGATAGACAACGGTAACAGCCTACGGGCTGCCGACGACCTGCGGGCGGTGCGCGACGAAGTCCGCTCTGCCTCGCCGAACACGCCGCTACTGATCGTTCCCGGAAACCACGATGGCGACCCGCAACGCCTGCTGGAACTCTTCGAGCATCGTTGTGGCCTGCATAAAATCGGGGCATACCGCTTCATCACATTCGCCGATTCATACGTCAATGACCAGATATGCACACGCAGCCAAGCGGACCGGCGACTGTTAATGGACGAGGCCGAAAACGATGGCCCACCCATTATCGTCCTTCAACACAATCCGATGAACCCGGTTATCGTCAGGGACGAATATCCGTACATGTTGACCAATCGGACGGAGGTGATGGCCGATTACGCTGAAGCAGGCGTCGTGCTGTCGATAAGCGGGCATTACCATACGGGCCAGGCTTTAAATGTCGCCGACGGCGTGCGATACTTCACTGCCCCTGCCGTATGCGAGGCGCCGTTCCGCTACGCGATGATTACGCTGCGCGAGCGGGACATGGACGTCGAACTCCGCCCGCTGGATGGAAAAAAGGAAGATCAAGCCGGTATCAGGGACTAATCCAAATGGAAATGTTCAAACTTCTCGTCATTACGGATTTGCATTACGCCTCGTGCGAGGCCGACACAATCGGCTCACCGACGGAACGTTGCTGCACACTCGGTTGCGAACTCGTCCAGCGGGTTATCGCCGACGCCAGGCATCGCGGCGGGTTCGATTGTTTGGCCATAATGGGCGACTTGCTGAATCGCGGCACTTCGCCCCGCGCCGGCGAAGATCTGAAAACACTACAAACGAAGATTCCGGAGTCCCTCGGCGACACGCCGCTTCTGGTCGTTCCGGGAAATCACGACAACGACATTGAGCGACTGATGTCGGCCTTCGCCCAGAGACCGGGGGTCCACGATATCGGGCCTTACCGCTTCATTACATTCGCCGACGCCTATGCTGAAGGCGACCTCTGTACACGCAGCGAGTCGGGACGACAACTGTTGGCGGACCAGGACGGACCGCCTATTATCGTCCTTCAGCACAATCCGATGAATCCTCCCATCGAAAATGATTATCCATACATGCTCACCAACCGACGCGAAGTAATGGCCGATTACGCTGAAGCAGGCGTCGTGCTGTCGATAAGCGGGCATTACCATACGGGCCAGGCTTTAAATGTCGCCGACGGCGTGCGATACTTCACTGCCCCCGCCGTCTGCGAGGCGCCGTTCCGCTATGCAATGATTACGCTTCGAGGGCGGGATGTAGAGGTCGAAGTCCGCCCGCTGGCCGCCGAAGCCGAACCGGCGATTATCGACTGCCACGCTCATACCGAGTTCGCATATTGCGGTACGGACATAACCGCCGAGGGCGCCATCGCCCGCGCTCGCACCTTCGGCCTGGCCGGTCAGTGCCTCACCGAACACGCCGGACAACTCTATTGTAACCTTGATGATTTCTGGGCCGCTCGCCATATCCGCGAACCGGATGTATGGCGTAGCGGGAAAAACTCCCGAATGGCCGAGTTTCGCGCGGCAATGCTCCCGTTGCGGGACGACTTCGTCCGCGTCGGGCTGGAGGTCGGACTCGACGCAGACGGAAAACTCACCATCCGCGACGAGGATCGCGATTGGCCTGACCTGCTCATCGGAGCGGTGCACTGGATACCCGAAGACCCCGACGAACTGAACGATACGCAATTGGCCGACGCCTTCATGCGGGCATCGCGAGGCCTGGCCGAATCAGGCGTGGACATCCTGGCTCATC
>DAOVLV010000081.1 GCA_030631085.1 Planctomycetales bacterium
AAGGCGCTTACTGCCCGTGCAATGCTCCATGCCGGGACGGGCAGGATAGATGCCGCCCGAGCGGACCTGCTGGCTGTGCATCGACTGGCCCGCCTGATCGCGCAGGGGCCGACGCTCATTGATCGGTTGAGCGCAGTCGGGATTGAGGCGTTTGCCTGCTATGCCGACACCAAGTTGGCCACCAGCGGCAAACTCACTGCCGCACAGGCCAAGGCCCATCTTGCCGACCTTCGGTTCCTGCCGCCTCTTCCGGGTGTCGCCGAGGTGATAGACAAAGCAGAGCGGTTTTGGATGCTAGACACCATCATGATCCTTTCACGACAAGGCCTGAAAGCCTTCGTTGGCATAAAGGGACACGAGGCCCAAAATGGGCCGGAGCCGCCTCTCGATTATGACGTGCTGCTGCGTATCGCCAACACATGGTACGCGCATTATGTGGCCACGTTTCGGAAACCTACATTTGCCGAGAGAAAAACAGCCATGGCCGCTTTTCAACAGGACCTCGCCAAATTGAAAAAGCAGATGTCAAAGAAGTATCCACCGGCCAGTGGCGATGAGTTTGACTTTGGAGCGGTAATGAAGAGGTTGGCGACCGCTAATAACATGTCGCGCGAGGAAATCAGTCGGGACGTCGCCAACGTGCTCGTTGCCGAATTGATGCCGAATTTGGGTCGCGTCTCGGAACAGTACGACCGGGCTATTATGGAGCGGCGGATGGCCCAGGTCGCTCTGGCGTTGGCGGCGTGTAAGGCTGAGAAAGGCCGGTATCCGGTAATACTGGCGGTTTTGAAGCCGCATTATCTCAAAAAAATCCCCAACGACCTGTTCATCGAAAAGCCGCTGCACTACAAGCGTACGGACGAAGGGTATCTGCTTTACAGCGTCGGGCCTGATATGAAGGACGACGGCGGAAAGAAAAAGGGCGACGGCAAAGACTGCGATGACATCGTTGTCAAAACAAAGTAGGCTGTGGCGAAGTTTTTCCGAGAAACGATATGAACACTGAAAACTCCAACCCCCGACGCGAATCCACGCTCGCCGGCAAACTCTTTCGCAATCTGCCGTATAAAATTGTGATCTTATTGGGGGCGGGGATCTTCCTGGCCGGGCTGGGCGCGTCGATGTGGGGGTTCATCGCGGCGGGGCTTTACATCCTCTACGGCCTCATCGGGTCGCTGTGGATTATCCTGTTTCTGTGCCCTTATTGCCGTCGTTACGGCTTGCAATCATGTCCCTCCGGCTACGGGTTGATTTCTGCCAGGCTGCGAAAGCGCCAGGACTTTGGCCGCTTCGCCGAGAAATTCAAGAAGCACATCCCCGTAATCGTGCCGTTATGGTTCATTCCGCCGATAGCCGGAATTATCATCGAAATCACCCGCTTCGACTGGCTGCTGCTTGCGCTGCTGGTGGTCTTTGCGATTGACGCGTTCGTTGTCCTGCCGATGTCGTCAAAAAAGCACGGCTGCGGAACCTGCCCCCAACGAAAAGACTGCCCGTGGATGAAAGGGAAAGACAAACCGTAGGGCGGGTCAGTCAGACGCAGGCTTTTTCCCTCGGAAGATCAGGAAATACGGGGCGATGCGGGTGTCGGCAACGGCGGGGCACTTTTTGGCGGCCTCTTCGCTGGCGTAGGGTTCGCACAACCGCTCAATGACGAATCCCGCCTCGGCGAGCGTGTTGAAATATTCGCCGAGCGTCCGATAGAAGCGCGGCACGCGGAACGGCCGGGCAGCGGCCTTGACCTCCGGCGGAGCGGAACTGAAGAACCATTCCTCAATTTCCTGCTCCGGCAGCGTCGGTTGGAGGCCGAAGTAGTTGCTCACCGCGATCGCCGTTATCCGGCCCTGCTTGTCGCGAAGGAGTCGCCGCACAGGCGTAGTTGTGCATGGATGGAGGATGGAGAACTGAAAGAACCCGCCGCCCTTGAGCACACGGATGATTTCCCGCACGCAGCCGGCGTAGTCGGCCATGTCCATCATCGCCATCGCACTGATCGCCGCGTCGAAGGACTCATCGGCGAACATGCTCATATCGTTGCCGCTGACGGTGTGGTACTCAATGCTGCGGGGTCGGTCGCGCTCGTGTCGCCTGGCTGCCTCAATCATCTCCTTGCTGATGTCAATGCCGACAACCGTGGCGCCGAGGTCGGCGGCCCGACGGGTGCTCTGGCCCTCTCCGCAGCCGACGTCCAGGACGCGCAGGCCGGCTATGTCCGGCAGCATCCCGAAGAAGGCGGGATTGTTGACGTAATCGCGGTAAACGTCGTAACCGGCCTGCACCCCCTTGATCCAGTCCGGCGCGTTCTCATCCCAGTATTTCGCAACGTCCCGATCATCCATTGGTAAGATTACTTAATTCCCAAATCTTCGGCTGTCAGTATGGCGTTGAATTCGTAGCCAGCGGCCTCTACGTTTTCGCGAGCGCCTTCCATTCGGTCGATTGCGAAGACCAGGCGCGTGATTTTCGCGCCGGCTGCGGTGAGGGTCTCGGCGGCTTCCAAGGCTGCGCCAGCCGTCGTTCCAATATCCTCAACCAACAGGACCTTTTTACCCTCGACCGGCGTGCCCTCGATGAGTTTTCCCGTGGCGTAATCTTTTTTCGCCTTTCGTACGATGGCGAATGGTTTTCCGGTAGCCATGCTTGCCGCTGCCGCCAGTGCGACTGCGCCGAGTTCCGGGCCGGTGATTACATCGGCATCGTCGGCGAATTCGCCCATCCGCCTGCCCATCTCCGCCAGGATGTCGGGGGCAGTCTCAAAAAGGTATTTGTCCAGGTAGAATTTGCTCCGCCTGCCGCTGCGGAGGAGGAAGTCGCCTTCGAGGTAAGCGGTTTCCTTTACCCGCGCCGCCAATTGCTCTGTCGTCATTGCCATAGGGTATGGAATTATCACACCGGCGTGCCCGCGTCAATATATTAGGAAGGGCATTGGGCATTCGGCATTGGGCATTGGTCGTAAGTGGGTCGTCGCACATCTCGTTTTTACAACTCAGGGATTTTATCAAATCGTAAAATTAAACAGCAAATATCCTTCGCAAACCCGATACCGCCAATGCCAAATGCCGAATGCCCAATGCCGAATGCCGAATGCCCAATGCCTTCATCAACACTTTATTCTTTTCACGCATCCAATCTGACGATAAAGTATTGAACCTCGTAGAAGGTGTAGATACATGGCCCGTAGCGACAATCAAAGCAGTGAGCAATCCGCATCAGTCCGCGAGACGGTCGAGAGCGTCTGGATCGCGGTGGTGCTGGCGTTTGTGCTGCGCGCGTTTGTGCTGGAGGCGTTTGTTATACCCACCGGTTCGATGGCGCCGCGGCTGATGGGGCAGCACTGGCAGTTCGACTGCCCCGCCTGCAAATATCATTACGCTTTCGGTATCCCCCACGAGCCGGGTACGCCTTCGCCCAACATCTCGCTCCCGTTACCTCCCAGCGGACGACGAGGCAAGGACGGAGGCGCTCCGGCAATCTGCCCCAATTGCGGACACCAGCACCGCTTCGGACCGGAATTCGCTTACGGCGGCGACCGCGTGCTGGTGCTGAAATATCTCTATCGCTTCAGCGAGCCGAGACCCTGGGACGTGGTGGTCTTCAAAAACCCCCAGGACAACGAGCAAAATTACATCAAGCGACTAATCGGCCTGCCGGGACAGATGATCGAGATCGTCCACGGCGACGTGTTCGTCCGCGACGGGAAGGACTTCAATAACGACGGTATCATCGATAAAAAAGATTTCGCCGACCCGCGAGCCGAAAAAGAATGCCCCTGGCACATCCTGCGGAAAAAGTCGCCACGGACCCAGCAGGTCATGTGGCAGGTGATTTTCGATAACGATTATCAACCTGATCAGGCCGTTTGGCAAAAAAGAACCGGGAAGGAATGGAAATCCCCCTGGCAGCCACATTCAGGTTCGGACATATGGGAAATGCGCCACGGCGGGCGGGTCTTCGCCTTCGACGGAGCCGAAGCGACATCGGAGTTGCAATTCGCCAACTCCTCCAGGGCTGACCGCGAACGGTTCTGCCCGGTATATGCCTACAACCAATCCCGCGAACACAGAGGGAAAGGTTACAATTCGAAAGTCGATGTCTGCTACGACCTGAAACTATCGTTCATGTTCGCCCCCAAAGAAAACAGTAACGCTCGCGTGGGAATGCGAATAAGCAGTTTTTCGGACCACTTCCGCGCATGGGTGAGCATGGACGGAAGTTGCACGCTGGAGCACGGACTCGCCGACAAAGACGGTAACGTAGAGTGGGACAAGAAACCCTGGGATTCATGCCAACTGGACAGGCCCGCGACAGGACGGGCGTACGAACTGTCGCTTACGCACGTGGACAGGCAGGTAACGCTGTGGGTGGACGGCCGGGCGGTACTGTCCAGCACCGAGGACCAATACTACGCCGGAAGGAAGCGGATCATCCGGGACACCGCCGCCGGAGCGCCGACGCCGACCGTCTCGATCCTGGCAAGTGGAGGACCAGCCGAACTGTGGCACATAAGTCTCATGCGAGATGTATATTACACCTGCCTGCGCATTGCAGACGACAAACCCGGAAGAGCAACGACCGGAAACCCATTCGTCCTGCGCAAATTCAACAATAAACCGGATACGGACGAGTTCTTCGTGCTCGGCGACAACTCACCGGCCAGCCAGGATTCACGCCTCTGGGACCACCACGCTCCATCACTCAGGCCCGGATACCGAGACGGGACCGTTCCGCGATACAATATGATCGGAAGGGCGTTCTTCGTGTACTGGCCCGGAGGTTTCCGCCTCCCAATGCTCAAACGCTTGCCGATCGTACCCAACGTCGGTAGGATGAGATTGATACGATAGGTAAAATACAGGAGTTCAGCCCATATGCTTCAGGAAAAGACCAGGTTACGCCGGAAGCATCGGGCAGTAGGCGTTCGGCAGTAGGCATTCGGCATTTGGCATTAGTGGTCGAGGGTTGTTGTGTGTTTTGTCTTTATAATTCTGCTATTTTATTGAATGGTGGAATAAAACAGGAAAAACCTTCACAAACCCAACGCCACCAATGCCAAATGCCCAATGCCAGATGCCTGACTTGCTCTTTTCATTTTCGGTCATTGCGGACAGGCGAACAGGCACGAGAAAATGAATAGAATCTACTTCGGCGACAATCTTCCGATCCTGCGGGAATTACCCACTGGTAGCGTCCAACTGGTCTATACCGATCCGCCTTTCAATACCGGAAAGGCCCAAAAGCGCACGCCCCTGCAAACCGTCCGCGACGAAGCCGGCGACCGCACAGGCTTCGGGGGAAAGCGATACCGCTCGATCCGTCTGGCTGGGAAGTATTTCGACGACTCGTTCGATGATTATCTTGGGTTCCTCGAACCGCGCCTGGTAGAACTGCACAGAATCCTCACGCCCGACGGCTCGCTCTTTCTCCACCTGGATTACAGGGAGGCCCATTACGCAAAGGTTCTCCTGGACGGTATCTTCGGGCGGGAGTGCTTTATGAACGAAATTATCTGGGCATACGATTACGGTGCGCGGTCGAAGAAAAAGTGGTCGGCCAAGCATGACAACATCCTGTGGTATGTGAAGGACCCGAAAAACTACATATTCAACTTCGACGAAATGGATCGGATTCCGTACATGGCCCCCGGTCTGGTGGGCAAGGAAAAGGCCTCTCGCGGAAAGACCCCGACGGATGTCTGGTGGCATACGATCGTCGCGACCAACGGACGGGAAAAGACAGGCTACCCTACGCAGAAACCTTTGGGTATAATACGCCGGCTGATTCGTGTACACTCTCGTCCCGGCGACACGTTGCTGGACTGCTTCGCCGGAAGCGGGACGCTCGGCGCGTGTGCGGCTGAAGAAGGACGAAACTTTATACTGATAGACAGCAACCAGCAGGCGATGGAAGTTATGGCCCGTCGATTGGACTTCGCCAAGCCGGAGTTTTCGGGGTTTGGTGCCTTGGGCGATGTAAGGGCAGGATAACGGATGTCCCTGTAACGACTTGTTTTACCGCAAAGTGCGCGAATAGTTATCAACATTAGCGAAGAAGGGTCGGCAAGGGCCAATCAGTCCGATGCGTCGGCACAGACGGGTTAAATCTTTAGTGAAACTTAAAGATAGTGAAAAGAATTTACTAATTGTCAATCTGTCGGTAACAGGTTATAAAAAAGAGACTTACTGCAAGTAGTACACAAAAACCCGGTCCGCTGACCCCTTGGGGCGATAATTTGGTAGAATAGCGCGAAAAACACGCCTTCTATACCGGCAAGGCGGTAAGATATAGTTTTGCACAAGTTATCCACAAACGGAAAGACAGCGAATTTATGGTACTTCTGGAAACAAAAAACCTGGTAAAGAGGTATTCGGGGCGAGCCGTGGTGAATCAGGTGGGTTTGTATGTCGCCCAAGGCGAAATCGTCGGGCTTCTGGGGCGAAACGGAGCCGGGAAAACCACAACCTTCCGAATGGTTATCGGTATGATCTCTCCCAACGAAGGAAGAGTCGCCTTTAACAACGTGGACGTAACCGAGATGCCGATGTACCAGCGTGCCCGTCTTGGTATGGGATACCTTTCGCAGGAACCGAGCATTTTTCAGCGTCTGACGGTCCAGCAGAACCTCCTGGCCGTTCTGGACACAATGCACCTCACCAAACACATGCGGCTCGAACGGGCGGAGCAATTACTGGAGCAGTTCGGTCTGTCGGCGCTGGCGGACCACGAAGCCCGTACGCTGTCGGGCGGCGAGCGGAGAAAACTGGAGATCGCCCGCGCCCTGGTTACGAATCCGACGATGATCCTGCTGGATGAGCCTTTCAGCGGCGTGGATCCCATCGCTGTGGAAGAGTTGCAGCGGGAGATTGTCGGGCTTAAAGATCGCGGTATCAGCCTCCTGCTGACCGACCATAACGTCCGCGAAACGCTCAACGTTACGGACCGTTCCTACATCATCGACAACGGAAAGGTCCTTCGGGAGGGAGCGCCCAAGGACTTAATCAAGGATCCGCTGGTCCGCAAGACCTATCTCGGTCGGACATTCCGGGGCGACGAGTTCGACGAGGACGGACACTTCGGCGCTCGCTAAAACCGCCCGCCTTAACCAAGGCTTCAGCAGACAGACGACTACGACGGCGGGTAATGTTAACTTTTTCCGCCAAGGATCTTCAGCAGTCGTTCTGCCCGCTTTGCAAAACGCAAACAACCTTCAGTCAATACTTTCCTGACGGCTTGCTCACCTTGGCGGCGAAGTGCGACTCCGGCTGCGACCTCCATGTCGGCCCGGTCGGCGTCCATCTCCTGCTCGAACCGCTCAAGGTTGACACCGAGGGCTTTGCACTTCCTGAAAAGTTCGGCTCCGAACTTCTGATTGCTTGAAAGACGGTAAAGCGTCCCGTCGAAAAGTATCTTCGGAGTCGCCGTTACGCCCATATAAAGCGGCACGTATAGTGTTTTACG
>DAOVLV010000155.1 GCA_030631085.1 Planctomycetales bacterium
AAGACGCTCTGGGAGGCCGTTCAAACTCTTGCGGGCCGGTCCGACAGTAAAGGTCTGGAACTTATCTGCCATGTCCTGCCGGATGTCCCCGACGGGCTTGTGGGCGATCCGGGACGGCTGCGACAGATAATCGTCAACCTGGTCGGTAACGCCATCAAGTTCACCGAGCAGGGCGAGGTATTTGTCCTCGTCGAAACCGATAGCGACCTGTCGGGCAAAGTATGCCTGCATTTCTCCGTCAGCGACACTGGTATCGGTATCTCGGATGAGAAACGGGAAGTGATTTTCGACGTTTTCGCCCAGGCCGACGTCGCCACTACGAGAAAATACGGCGGTACGGGGCTTGGACTGGCGATTTCCTCGAAACTCGTGGAAATGATGGGCGGGGAAATATCCGTCCACAGTACCCTCGGAGAAGGAAGCACGTTTCACTTTACCGCTGAGTTTGACGTCCAGCCGGACCAGCCTCTTACACCGGACATGAAACTTATTGATAGTCTCGTCGGCGTCCCCGTCCTGATTGTGGACGATAACGCGACAAGTCGCAGCGTACTCGGAGGTATTCTCGCTCGTTGGGGTATGGACGTAAAGGTTGCCGAAAGCGGCGATAGTGCGCTGGCTGTATTAAACAAGGCTGCCGCTGATGGCGGGGCGATCCCGCGATTGTTGCTGCTCGATGCCCGAATGCCCGGAATGGGCGGATTGGCTGTGTTACAGCGGATCAACAAAAATCCCGAATGGCAGAACATTCCCGTCATCATGCTGACCCATGTCGGGAAACCGAGTAATAACTGTAACCAGACAGAAGGTATTACAGCCTGCGTAACAAAACCGGTCAGACAAACCTGTCTTCTGGAGGCTGTACTATCCGCACTCGGCAGTGAAACGGTGCATGAACGCCATTCAACAACGTCGCGGAACGCGTCGGGCGGGAGTGATCGACCGCTTCGCATCCTCCTTGTCGAGGACGATAAGGTCAACCAGAAGGTCGCGATTAAGAGCCTGGAGAAGTGGGACCATGAGGTTACGGTGGCCGAGAATGGTAAAGAGGCCGTTACCGCCCACGAGTCCGGCGAGTTTGACCTGATCCTTATGGACTGCCGGATGCCGGAGATGGACGGATACCAGGCGACCGCCGCCATTCGCAGGCACGAGCAGTCCACCGGTGGATATGTCCCGATTGTCGCCATGACGGCCAATGCCATGAAAGGCGACCGTCAACGTTGTATGGACGCCGGAATGGACGACTACATCTCCAAACCGTTCAGCAAACAGGATCTTCTCGAAGCAATCCAAAAAGTAACCGAATTGGCGTCCCAATATCCTCATCAGACCGATGAAGATGCTGTAACCGCAGGCCAGGAGTGCAGAGACGTTCTCGACATCGACGGACCTATGAGAAATCTCAACGGCGATATGGAACTGTACGGAGAACTTGTCGATGTGTTCATGGATGTTTTTCCGGGGCACATGACGTCTCTTCAGGATGCGGTTCGCACCGGCGACGCTTCCATTGCCAGGCTTTCAGCCCACACTATCAGAGGCGGGGCGTCCAATATCGGGGCTGTCGGTATCTACGATGTTGCCGCGGAGATGGAAAATGCCGCCGAAAGCGGCGATATGCAAAAGGTAAGCGTATTGATTACTGAGTTGCGACACCAATTTCACCTTCTGAAAGAAAAGATTTCCCATGAAGACTGGCTTGAGCCAGCGATGTGTGAAAGGGCAAATATATGAAAATCCTTATCGCCGACGATGATGCCGTAATGTGTCGCAGACTGGAAGTGCCACTTTCGGAATGCGGGCATGAGATTGTGGTTTGCTTCAATGGTACGGATGCGTGGAATATCCTTCAGGAACCGGATGCGCCGAGACTGGCGATTCTCGATTGGATGATGCCGGGACTGGAAGGCCCTGAAATCTGCCGGCGGGTCAGGCAACACGAAACAGACAGATATACCTATATGATCCTGCTGACCGTCAGGGTTGACCAATCGGACATCATCGATGGAATCAACTCCGGCGCTGACGACTACATCACCAAACCGTTCGATATGATGGAACTGAAGGCCCGCCTCAATGCCGCCATGAGGAACCTGCGGGTGCATGAAGATCTTCTTGCCGCCCAGGAAATGCTCCGCGAAGAAGCAATGAGAGACGGACTGACCGGTACGCAAAATCACGTAGCCATTATGGAAACCGTCAAACAGGAGATCGCCCGCTCATCCAGAGAGCAAACGGAAGTCAGCATAGCCATTATCGATCTGGATAAGTTCAAGTCCGTTAACGATACCCACGGGCATCTTTTCGGCGATGAAGTACTCCGGGAAGTTGTACACAGAATCAAAAATCATCTCCGCGCTTACGACACAATCGGAAGATGCGGCGGCGACGAATTCCTTATCGTCATGCCTGATTGCAGTCTTGCCGAAGCGAAAGTTGTAGCCGAAAGAATACGAGAGGTGATATTGCAAACACCAGTTGTCGCCGACCAGAAGGAATTCAACCAAAGCATCAGCATCGGTATCGCCACTACGAAAGACGTAACCTTCACCAGACCCAACGAACTTATCAAGAACGCCGATGAAGCGCTATACGCAGCCAAAAGAGCGGGACGGAATTGTGTTGTGGCATATTCTCCCGACTTCGCCCAAGGCGCCGCCCAGTAAAAACCGGGGACGGTGGGGTTGTTGAAAAAGTCCCCTGATGAGTAACACGGGCGTCTCGCCCGTGCCGGTTTTACCGAAAATCGTAGCATTTTCCGCTGTTCCTCACGGGCGAGACGCCCGTGTTACGACTTTTCCAACAATCCCACCGTCCCCGGTTTTTGTGGGTTTTGTCGAATATGCTTGCAGAGGTGTGTAATCGCTGTGAAAATCTGCGTCGCGGCAATTATGAAAAAATCAAATGGAGAAGGATATGCTTGCTCGTAAAACAACAGCGGTAGTCAGTGTTTTGATGGTTTGTTTTGGTCTTGGTGGTCTTACAGCATATGGTCAATTAGCCGGCGAGACGTCCAGGCCTGCCGAAGCGCCGTCCGTTAAAACGCTGACGAGGGTGTATGCGGTTGTCGTCAGCGAAAAAACGTTCGGAACTCCCCAATGGCGAAAGGTGGTCGATGCTCTCGTCGGGAAACACTCCGGCGAGGTGGTTCGATATTCCTCCGACGTCCGGGAAGTCGCTATTGAACTCTCTGCCCGGATGCCCGATTACGTCTGCTTCGTCGCAACACCGGAAGAAATTACCCGCCCATTCGTGGTGAACATCCATCACATGCTCCGCAAACTGGACGACGACATCTACGAGGACGCACTCTGGGCTATCCTCACCGGATACAACGCCGCCGACGCGCTGCGAATCGCCGAACATGCCGAACCTCTGGTCCTCCGGCGGTCAGTCAGCGGAACATCATCGGGGCCTCTTACGCCGTTTGAATCAGGCCTGCGATTTGCCGAAAGCATAAAGGGCAAGATGTGGATTAAATCCAAAGGCGGCGAAGAGAAAGAGGCGAAGTACGAGCCGGACGGCGTCAAAATTATGGTCGATGCGATGAATAACACAAGACCCGACTGTTTCTTTACCAGCGGACACGCCACGACCAAAGACTGGCAGGTTGGATACAAATTCAAGGGAGGTCAGTTCCGCTGCAAGGACGGACAACTGTACGGGCTGGATTCGCGGGGCAAGAGGTATGACATCAACTCGCCCAATCCCAAGGCCTACCTTGCCGTCGGAAACTGCCTTATCGGGCTGATTCCGCAGCGTGATTGCATGGCACTGGCTTGGATGCACAGCGGCGGGGCGCATCAGATGTTCGCGCACATCGCAACGCAGTGGTACGGGCACATGGGATGGGGAATGGTGGGGCTGCTCGTGAACCAGCCGGGACGGTTCAACGTAACCGAGTCATTCTATTTCAACCAGCAATCACTTCTGCACCGGCTTGAGACCGAACACCCGAAAGTTCTGAACGTTATAGTCGAAGACTTCAACGTTCGGCGGAATCCCAGGCTGATGAACGACCTTGTGAACCGCTTCAGCCTTGCTAAAAAGGACGCCTCCGGCAAGCGAGTAGTTGACCGTGATGCGCTGGGGCTGCTGTGGGAGCGCGATACGACGGTCCTTTACGGAGACCCGGTATGGGATGCTCGGTTGACCCGGCGAACGCTGCCCTGGAGCCAGAAATTCACAGTCAAAAAAGATGTATATACCTTCACTGTAACGACGAACGAAGACGGTAAATGGCCCAGCGGGCGCTATCGTCCCGTAACGGCCCTGCTGCCGAGGCGGGTGCAAAACATCAAAATCATCGAAGGGACAAGCCTCAAGCCGGTCGTTACCGACAACTTCATCCTTATTCCCCTCAAGGGCGAATTCAAAAAGGGCGAGCAGATAAAAGTCGTCTTCCGCGCCAAGCCATTGGTTCGTCCGATTGTCGGCGCTCTGGCGGAACTGAAAGGAATTAAACAGGCTGTTGCGCTGCTTGATAAGTCGGACCGCTCCGGCGTGATGATTGCCTTGTCCAGGGCGGGAAAAAATCGAAGCCAATTAATC
Organism: Planctomycetales bacterium; assembly: GCA_030631085.1. Lineage (GTDB taxonomy): Bacteria > Planctomycetota > Phycisphaerae > SM23-33 > SM23-33 > JAUWNJ01. The sequence continues at coordinate 4,555 of DAOVLV010000155.1, forward strand.
GCGACAATCCGCTCTGCCCCGAAAGCCCATCGCAAGGCCGTTGCGTTCCTCATCGCCAACATGCCGGAACGCGATCTGAAATCGCTGAGCAAAAAATTCCTGCTGGCCAATATAGAATATGCATTCAAGGCCCGCAAAAACGCCCCGTGGAGCAAGCAGATTCCCGAATCACTTTTCTATAACGACATCCTGCCGTACGCGAGTATCAACGAGCGGCGGGACAACTGGCGGAAGGATTTTTACGAGCGTTTTTCGGTAATGGCGTGGAAATGCAAGTCGGCCGGCGAGGCAGCGAAGTTGTTGAACAAGGAGGTCTTCAAGATACTGGATGTGAAATATCACGCCACCAAACGCCCCAAACCCGACCAGAGTCCATACGAATCCATCAAGGCGAAATTCGCTTCATGCACAGGTCTGTCGGTCTTGCTGGTCGATGCATGTCGGGCTGTGGGAATACCGGCCAGACTGGTCGGCATTCCGTTATGGAAGGACAGGAAAGGAAACAAGCACAAAGCGAGCAATCACAACTGGGCCGAAATTTGGGATGGGCAGTGGTATCATCTCGGATCGGCAGAACCGAATGAGTTGGACCACGCATGGTTCACGAAGAAATGCTACACAGCCGCCGATCATCGAGTGTGGTTTCACCGTATTTACGCCACGTCGTTCAGGAAGACGGGGATGTCTTTCCCGCTGGTGTGGGATATGTCCTGCCAGTGGGTTCAGGCTACGGACGTAACGCTGTTTTATACGAGTCCCTGCAAGGCGAAGGTAGGCTTTAAGGGCGAGGGCGAAAAGGAAGTAACTGCTTACCTGAACGGATTGGTTGTCGCTGTCGGCAGGGGGGTCAAATCGGCCCGACTGTCCCTGGCCGGCGGGTTGACGTATGACATCGTAATCCGCAGCGCCGACGGAAAGGTTATCGGACGGGGGAAACTACCGGTGGCGTTTCGCAG
>DAOVLV010000116.1 GCA_030631085.1 Planctomycetales bacterium
AATCCGCCAATCGCGCCAATTGAACCGCCTAGCCAGTCTGCTCCCCCCTGTAAAACTCCTCCGGCCACATTCGCAGTTCCTCGAAGCGACTACAGTCCCAAATATAGGCGTTGCATTTGGGAAAAAGCACATCTATCAATGGCTCCACACCCCGGCTCGCCCTGACGTTAGCATCATTCAGAACGTCCTTTATGGTTCTGTAGCCCGCCAGCAACTGGGCAAGTTGGCCTTGTGGCAAGTCAAGAAACTGTCTTGCTCTCTTCTTTGGATAAACCCTGATATCGCCCTTATCAAGTACAAGTGTAGTACTTCCTACGTTCGTTTTTAGTCTCACCGAACCCGTATGATTTCTAAAGTCGGATTGAGATATCCTGCTGTTCAGTTCGCCCTGCAATTTCTCGAATAGTCTGTTCTGGTTGATTATTTGCATCAGGCCGCCGCCGTTCTTCTGATAGCCGATACTGAATCGGCAATCGTATCTGTGGCAGAACCGAGCAAAGGGATGATTCGGGGGCAGGAACACCTCGATATTACCTACTCTCCGCTTTATTGCAATTTTGGCAAATGTAGCAAGTAATGCAGGAAACGCATCTTCCGTTCTTGCTCCTAACTCCCAGACTGTTACCTTTTCCCTTGATTCCTTAGAGGAAACAGCATATGCGATTATTCTTCCATTGTTATTTTCAATTACAAAAATATCCTGAGACTGTTGAGGATATCCGGAAAAGTATTCCTTTTCTCTTATAATCGAACACGTCCTTTCGCTATTGTGGCGGTTGTAGATTTTGAGCAGGCTTTCACTGTCTCTCTTTTGAAATTTTCTCGTCCTGTAATTTTTGCGGTCCTTGTTTGCTTTTTCTGCGATCCCGGCGGGAATGGTCAAGGTGCTGTTAGGCAGAAAGGATGCATATCCGAATCTGTAGTAGAAATTCGGGATAGCCATTACCACTGATACATCGTATCCTTTGTCTTTCATATACTGCATAGTGTCTTCCATGAGGGTTCGCATGTGCCCCTTCATTCTGTATTGTGGCCTGGTATTCACATCCGCGATTGCTCCCATTTTGACATTTGCCGAACCGATTCTCATGTGGTAATCGATTATTGTTATCCAACTGGCAACTTCATCGCCTGATAACATTCCCCTCAAGTGGCTTCTGCCCTTATCAACTGTTTTTATTTGCATCGCATGCTCCTGTTTACATTAGCAGGACTCGTTAAATATGCAGATTACCCATAGCCGGTACAAAATCAATCAGAGAAATAGACTGCTCAACTTGGTTATTATCCTGTTGCTTATATGCTCTGTCTCATTGTCTGCATCCCCTTGCCTTCTTACTTGAACGTCGGGATGACAATGCCGCGAAGGATGATGTTCTGGCAGAATATGAACATTATCAACGTCGGGATGGCCGAGACGACCAGTGAGGCCATTACCAGCGGCACGGAGTATGTCTGCTGAAACTGGTAAAGGAAGACCATCAAGGTCCACATCTTCGGATTCTGGCAGGTCAGAAAGGCGAACATGAACGCCCCGTAAGCGCCGGTGAAGGCGCCCAGCGCGATCACCGCAAGCACCGGTTTGCACAACGGCAATGTAATTGCAAAGAACATCCGCGTCTCGGACGCGCCGTCCAACATGCCCGCTTCGTAGAGTTCCGGCGGCAGAGAATCGAAGAACCCCTTGAGCAGGAAGATCGAAAACCCGCTGGCGATTCCGGGAAGGACCAGGGCAAAGAAGGTGTTCATCAGGCTGACGTTCAAATCTTCGCGTCCCAGAACCCCGGCCAGAACCGGCGGCACATACCATCCTGCCGCAGCGGCTATGACCGCGCCGAGGAGGATGCTCCAGAACAGCGGCAACTTCCATTTCACAAGGTGTCGCACTACCAGGAACATTATCAGGGCCGAAGCGCCTACAATCAGTGCGCCAAGGGGGAAACTCTTAATCAGCAGGAAATTCGGGATCATCGCCACCTCTGCCGGAAACGCCATGGTCGCCAAAAGGAAAACCAGAATATGATGGGAGTAACGCAGGCGGAACCGGCTGAGGACATATGCGGCCATCGGATTGACGGTGAGCGTGGTAAAGATCGTCAGAACAATCAGTATGAGCGTATTAGTCAGCGCCCTGCCGTGGATGAGGATAAAGTCGATCACCATTGCAAAGTTGCCGAAGAGAAATTTCAGAAAAATCGTCCGCTTGTTTCTGCTGAAGGCGGCATAATCCACGATTTGCGTAGGCAGCCGGATATCATCAAGTGAACTGTAGGCGGCTCCGTGGGCCTCGTTCACGCCCTCAAGCCCGCCGTATCGGCGATCCAGAAATTCCCGCCAGAGCCGCTGCGGATCGATCGGATCGAAATATCGCAACTCGCACTCTTCCGACCGTACGAAGCGCATCCAGGCTATCCGGGGCATATTTTCATCGGGCGCTTTGACGGTGAATGGGATGTTCGGGCCGAGGGCATTTCGAGCGACGAATGTTTCAAATGCGGAACTCGCCGACGGCTTCAATCGCAACTGTTCCAGAGGAATATCCTTGCGCAATATTCTTTCCCGAATTTGACGGCCCCAATCATATTGATTGACCGTTTCCCAGCGTACGTCGCCCATTTCCTTAAAAGATGTGCCGTGCTCTCTGTTCAATAGATCAATGGTTCCGTACACGTGGCGTACCGCCAGGAAGGTCAGGCAATCGAGCGATATCAGTTTTTGTTTGTAATACGGACGCGACAGGACAAACTCCCGCCAGTCAACGTGGCGCTGTTGCAGCGGTTCAGACTCCCGGACAGCTTTGAAGGCGCGCGGTATGCCCAGTTCGTCCCACTTCCCGGCGGTATCTTCATAGAGTTGATTAACCCTGTCGAGGTCGCCGTTGTATTTTCCGGAGACCCACTTGAAATACTCGGGGCGCAACGACAGCACACTGTGGGTTCGCTGCTCGAAGTGAAGGAAATTGAGATGAATGATGTCCGGGTCCGTCTCGGAGATGAACTGCTGGTAATCGCTGTCTATTCGCTCAAGGGTCCCGCCGGGCGTTTGCATGAGTTTCTGGAATTGCCCAGCCTCGACGTCGAAGGGGCTGAACCATTCCTCATGCTGATAGGCATAAGCGGTCCACTTGATCTCATCCTTATCGAGCACGTACTTGCGAAACCGTTCGCCCTGATCGAACCAATATCGTGGAATGAGGCGGAATTCCCGCCAGTCGGCGTTGCCTGTGGTGGCGGTGGAAATCATCAGCATAAACGGATAGACCATCGTGATCGCCCCGATCGTAAGAAACACATAGATCGAGGCGATTAACGCCCGCACGCCCGGCGATTTGCGTCCGACAACTGGAATAATCGGCATTATTTCGCCGCCTTTCCGCTTGCTGCGGTCCGAAACTGCATTCGGTTCAGAAGCCTCAACTGATACAGCGTAAATCCGATCAGCATCGCGCCCAATATCCACGCCTGAGCGGTGGCCAGACCGAAGTCGAGGAACATGTATGCATTAAACCAGATCGACAATCCTACCGTCATCGTTGCGTCCTCCGGGCCTCCTCCGGTCATAACAAAGACGTTCTGGGACGCCCGCATTCCGCCAACTACCGCCCCGACGAAGTGAATGACGATAAGGGCGGAAAGATTCGGAAAAACCACGTGTACGACCTTGGTCCAGACGCCGGCGCCGTCCAGGGAGGCCGCCTCGTACTGTTCCTCCGGAATGCCCTTCAGGGCGGCCAGGTAGATCAGGCATCCGGGTCCCATACCGGCCCAGACGGTCGGAACGACAATCCAGAACATTGCCATGTCGCGGTCCTTCAGGAACCCGTGCGGATTGACATTCCAGGGCAGCACAAACCATTCAGCCAGCGACGTCAAAGAACCGCCGTCCTGTACGATCCCCACGCTGCGGAACGCCAGATACCCCGACACCGACAGGGCAAAAATCAGCAACACGATCCGGCTCCACCCGGTAACACCCCGACTTAATACCATGCGGATCAGACCGAAGATGAGCAAGACAGCCCCCGCGACAATCAGGCCCTTCAAGACGATCATCACCCCTACCGGCTGATCGTTGAACATCAGTATGATGCGGTTAATCAGACCGTTGGGCGTGCCGTCGTAAAGAAGTTGTTTCCACATGAACAGCGTAACGATTCCCGTCGTAACGGCGGGCAGATAATAGATTGTCCGGTAGAGGATTTTGCCCTTGGGAACTTCCGTCAGGAGAATAGCGAGGATGATCGGCGCGAAAAAGCCCATCGCCAACGTCAGGAACAGATACTCAAAGGTATGGAGCATGTATCGCCAGAAGTCCGGGCTGCTGACGGTTTCGATAAAGTTTCGAAGTCCGACAAACTTCGACCCGCCGAGAATCCTGTAGTCGTGGAATGCTATTGCCGTTCCGCGCAACAGCGGGTAATAGCCCCACAGGACAACCGAGCAGATCGCCGGAGCGAGAAAAACGGCAACTATCAGCGTCCGTTTTACCGTTTTGTTCTGGATACCGAAACCCTCCAGGGAAGCCGCTTTCCGGTGCATCCTGATCGCCAGGCGGATTGTCGTAAGAACCCCCAGTACCAGAACGCCCACAACCACAGCCGCCACCACCCATCCGATTTTGGATCGCCGACGTATCACCTCTTCGGGAAGTTCGCCCAGGATGAGCGAGTTCACTCGCCGGCACGTCGCCTCCATGATCTTTTTAGGGTCACGCGAATACTGGTTATTCATATCGGGTTTGTCGGTGGCCATTGCCTCGACGGGGATACCCAATTCGCGGGTCATCACATGCGTGAATCCGGGGCAGTAAGGTTCCACCCTGGCGTAGCGTTCCAGCGTATCCCAGAGTTTTCGCCGTTCCAGCGGGATGCCGGCCAGTTCAACGTCGTAGCCCAGGGCCTTGAGCGAAGATGGACGGACAAACTCCTCCAACCCGTGCTCCACGTACGTTTCGACGCGAATGCGCCGGGCTTCCAGTCCCGTTACAAACTTGATGTATTTCCAGGCTGCGTCGCGAATTCGCGGGTCTTTCTGGGTGGCGTTGATGGCCAGGTAGCCGCCGGCAATAAACGCCGCCGGCGGAATGTCTTTTTCCCGGCTTGGAAACGCCAGCGGAACCAGATTTTTGGCATCGACGCTCCAGGGCGCCTCTTCAAGCGTTGACATGTACATACCGTATTCCCAGTTAAGGGCGCGGACACGACGTGCCTGCTGTCCTACCTGACCGACCCCGTGGTAGATTCTCCGGCGCCCCTCGCGCGTGGTGATATCGACGACCCTGCCGCAGACCGGACAGACCGCCTTTCCGCTCTTGAGCATCTTCGGCGTCAGGTCATACTCTCGGTTTTCGTGCTTGTTCCGGCATCGTATCCAGCGATTGTGCAGCAGTTTGCGATAGAACTTCAATGCTTCGACGCCGGCTGTGTCGTCTGTAACCAGACGCCACTTCAGATCGGCCATGCTGTAATCAGGATTGACGCCTTTGTGCAGAAGGTCGGCCCGCGTCTTTTGAATTTGCCGATAGTACCTCTCGGCGTTGCTGACCTGGATGTGCCATTTGCGGTAATCCGCCGGCGGGGCCGGAACGGGTATAAGTTGATTGTTGTCTTTTTCGTAATAGGCCTGTACGACCTCGCCGCCGGAACTCCAGATGTACTGAAGCAGATACCACCCGCTGGGCGGCAGATACAGGCCATGCGTCCTGATCTCATTGGGCTTGGCGTCCGGTTCGTTTTCCGGCAGGCGTGTTACTCGCCGCGCCATCCGGTACAGTTCGTCCCAATCCTTCGGCTGGCGAAGCGGAACACCCATCCTGGCGAAAGTATTCCGCTGACACATCAGTGTCAGCCAATAATAAGAATACGGAACACAGTAGATATGCCCGTCGATTTGACACAATTCCCACACCTGCGAAGGGGCGTTAATCCCGACATAAGGCTTGCCCGTTTCCCGTTTGTGTTCAACCAGATGCTTGTCGAGCGGCAGCAGAAAGCCCTGCTTGTAGTAGTCGCCGACCTTTCTGCCGTAAAGGGAGAATACGTCAGGGGCTACGCCTCCTGCGACAGCCAGGAATTCATTACCCTCCGCCGCCGGGCCTTCTATCTTAAGAGGGGTCAGCGAACGCACCCTGATGTTGGGATGCTTCCTGCAAAAGGCATCAAAGACCCGCCGAGCGGCTATGGATGTAGGATATGTCAGATTCTTGCGGGGAATGTGCCACAATCGCAACGTAACCGGTTCCTGCCCGGCTGCGACAGTTGAACCGAACCATGCAATCACTACCAAAACCAGGCACAACCTTGCACGAAAATATCTCTTGCTGGAAGGCGCCATGACACCTCTATCGGAAACTTGTCCAGG
>DAOVLV010000091.1 GCA_030631085.1 Planctomycetales bacterium
CCTGCGGGACTTTAAACTCAAACTAGGCCTCGACGACGACATAGACGCCGAAAATCTCCGCATCGTACAAAAGCGCATCGGTAAGGCGATTCAAACGGGTAAGTGTTCGCTCCGCGTCGATGTCAACGGCGGATGGAACGCCGACCAGACACCGGACCGCGTCGCCGCGCTCAAACCCTTCGGTGTTTGCGTCGTCGAGCAACCTGTATTCGGTCCACCGGAAATGCTTATCGAACTGGCCCAGCGATGCGAACTGCCTCTGATGGCCGATGAATCTCTCATTACCGCCGCCGATGCCGATATGTTCATCCATTCGCACGGAAAAAAGGTATGGTTGAACATACGCATCAGCAAGAACGGCGGGGTCAGTCCGTGCTATAAGATTATCGTTGCCGCCGAAGCCGGCGTGCCGTTCGTCGTCGGGTGCATGGTCGGCGAGAGCGGAATACTCTCTGCCGCCCAGCGAGTACTACTGGCAAAAAGCCCCAAGCCAAAATTCGTCGAAGGAAATTACGGAAAATTCCTTCTCGCCGACGACCTGACGAAACCAAGCCTCCGCTTCGGATACGCCGGAAGGCTCAAATCCCTAAAAGGCCCAGGCCTGGGTATGGAAGTAGATGAACGAAAAATCGCCCGCTACGGAACGCTGATTAAAACCCTCCACGCACAAAAAGGTTGATTTATTCGTGTAATTCGTGTAACTCGTGGAAAACAATAATTCGTGAAATTTGTCTGTATTCGTGTAATTCGTGGATAAGGAGCAACACGTGCCGGCATTAGGCCAAAACATTCCGAAGCATCTTTTCACCAGTGAATCGGTTACCAAGGGACATCCCGACAAGGTTTCCGACCAGATTTCCGACGCCATTGTGGACTTGCTGATAGGGGCCGACCCGAAGGCGCACGTCGCCTGCGAGACACTGGTAACCACCGGGCTGGTTGTCCTGGCCGGCGAGGTTACAGTGCATAATCTCAAGGGCGAAAAAGCCCTGCTGTCGGCGGAAGAAACCGCCCGACGGGTAGTCCGCGACATCGGATACGACGACTCTTCCACCGGCTTCGACTACCGAAGTTGCGCGGTGATACGAACACTTCACAGCCAATCGGCCGACATCGCCCGCGGCGTTGACAGGAAGAAGAAAAAGGACCAGGGCGCAGGCGACCAGGGAATAATGTTCGGCTTCGCCTGCCGGGACACCAGGGAGATGATGCCGCTTCCGATCCAACTGGCCCACCGCCTGACCGCCCGTCTGACCGACGCGCGCGAAAACGGTGAAATCCGCTGGCTGCGACCCGACGGAAAAAGCCAGGTAACTATCGAGTATCGCGGCAACACGCCCACCAAATTATTAACCGTCGTACTGTCAACACAGCATGACGAGAGCGTCATAAACCCGCGAACCGACACAATGTCGCAAAAGGCCAGGGAAAAACTTATCGCCAAAGTCGTCAAACCGGCCATCATGGACGTTTGCCCGAAGTTGTGGTCAAACAGGATAAGATATCACATCAACCCCACCGGAAAGTTCGTCATCGGCGGTCCCAACGGAGATACCGGACTGACCGGAAGGAAGATTATCGTCGATACCTACGGCGGGCGCGGAAGCCACGGCGGAGGGGCGTTCAGCGGGAAAGACCCGTCAAAGGTTGACCGCTCCGCATCATACATGGCAAGGCACATCGCCAAGAACATCGTCGCGGCCAGGCTCGCCGAAGCCTGCGAGGTGCAGTTGTCCTACGCTATCGGAGTAGCCGAACCCACCAGCGTCCTGGTCGATTGCGGCGGGACCGAAGCCGTCGATCATCGCAAAATCGCAAAGGCCGTCCGTGATACCTTCCCGCTGACGCCGGCAGAGATAATCGACTACCTCAATCTGCTTCGTCCAATTTACGAAGAGACTGCCCGTAACGGACATTTCGGAAGAACCGGAAGAAATTTCACATGGGAAAAGACCAGCAAGAGCGGCCAATTGCGAAAGGCATGTGGGCTGTAAGGTTGGTTTTCATCCGCGCAGAATAACGCCGAACGGTTCATCGTGATCTCACTTTTGAACCGTTCGGCATATAAAGCGTCTTATTAAGCCACCTGCACCTGTCGGCCAAGGCGGCGTTTGGCGTTGATAATCTTCCGGCCATTACGGGTCCGCATTCGCGCACGGAAACCAATTCGGCGTGATCGTCGTCGCTTCGATACTTTATGTGGATAGTGCATAAAAAAATCCCAACTCCTGATCTTCCGCGTCCGGGAATCTTCGCGGGGAGCGGAATATAGCCTGTTTCCCGGTAACACACAAGGAAAAATTTCGCATAAATTCAGGTAGTTCACATTAAACAAAACGTTATACTCCCTCGGCGTGTATGTTTCCGGCATGCTCGCTTCCACAAAGTGGTGCTACGCACAGCGAGCATGCTGTTAAAGAAGGAACCGACAATGACGCGGATTGACATGGAGAAATACGTTCGCCAGGCGGTTCCGACACCCGGCGAGGAGCAGGATCGTTTCCGGGAGGCGCTGGGCAACGAGTGGGATGCGTCGTCCGGCCTCTTTGAGCAAGAGAACCTCCGGCGGCTGATCGTCCCGGAGGCAATCCGCCGGGCCTTGATGGGCATGAGACTCGAACCGGCCGAGTACGCCCCGGCGATGGAGTCTGTCGCCCGCAGGGTCGCCGAAGACCCCGTGTTCGGCCGATTATGGGAACACTGCTGGTATCTGACGTATCGGTCCGAGCCGCTCGACCGCTGGAACGCTGAGCGGTGGCGACCGTTTGAACGCTTCCTGGGAGAGGACGCCGGAGAGTTTTTCCTGTCGGTGCTCCTGTCGAACTACGATTGCCTGATGGAATTCGTGAAGGCCCGCTCCATCCCGATGGAGGTCGTGGAGGCGACTCTGGTAGCGCAGGTATCAGAGTGGCTGCGCAAAGATACAGCCCGTGCCGGTCGCCCGAGCCTCGGCTCTTCGGGCTTGACATGGCTTGGTTGCCACCTCGCCGGCAAGGTATTCCGTCTTGGACGACTGGTGTACACGCCTCGGCCGTTCGAGGGGAAACTGACGCTCTACCGCAACCGGGAATCCGGCGAGACGATAGCGGTTCCGCCGCCGGGTCTGAAGTTCCGTCGCGACGGGCAGTTTGACGGCGCCGGCGGGCAGCGTGATCCGGAAGGGGCCTGGACAAACCGAATTCGCCAGGACGGAGACACGTTGGTCGGCAACGCATGGATATCGCCCCGCGGCTGTGCCCGTCAGGAAGATATCCGCCTCGACCTGACGGCGTGGGAGGCGGTGCTGAAGCCTGGCGACCAGACGCTCGAATTCCACATTCCCGGCGGCGAACCGCTCGACCAAGCCGCCTGCGGTGAGTCGTTCCGCCGGTCGCTGAAGTTCTTCGCAAAGCACTTCCCGGAAATTACCCCGCGCGCGATCCACGTCGGTACCTGGCTGCTCGATCCCCAGTTGCAGAACATGCTCCCGGCGATGTCCAACCTGGTCCGCTTCCAGCGGGAGATGTATCTTTACCCGGTGGATTATGGCGCAGGAAGCGAACGACACATACTTGGCTCCGACTACAAGAGCCTTGACGACGCCCCCCAGCGAACAGCCCTCCAGCGGTCGGTCGTCAGACACCTGCGTGCAGGCGGGCACATGATGGCGGCGGGTGGGATTCTTCTGGCCGACGACGTAGCCTCCGGCTGCTGGGGAACACAGCGATACATAAACACCGCCGGACCGTGAGGCGCACCCAATTCAGCGAACATACCAAAGCGCACTTGACGCGACTGCTCAAGGGGCTTATTTTCCACGCAGCAACGCGGGAACCAAAGATAAGGAATCGGTCATGACAAAAAACGCTGAACTGGTGGAACTGACGAACAAGTATCTCATCGAAAACTACGGCCGACTGCCGGTGGCGATGGCTCGCGGAGCCGGAGCAAAACTGTGGGACGCCGACGGGAGAGAATACCTGGACTTCTTCGCAGGCTTCGGCGCAGGCGGTGTAACCGGCCACTGCCATCCGGCCATCGTTGCGGCGATAAAGTCGCAGGCCGATATGCTCCTGTCGCATGGAAACCTCTTCACCAACGAGCCGCAAATCGACCTTGCCCGACGGATTACCGAAAACGCCTTCGGCGGAAAAGTCTTCTTCTGCCACAGCGGGGCAGAAGCGAATGAAGCCGCCCTCAAACTGGTGCGACTGGCGGCAGGCGAAGGACGATACAAAATAATCTCCTTCAACGACTGCTTCCACGGCAGAACGATGGGGTCGCTGTCGCTGACGCCCAAATCGTTCCAGAAGGGTTTCGAGCCGATGCTCCCCGGTAACGTCATGGTCGATTACGGCGACCTGGACGCCGTCGCCGCGGCAGTCGATGACGAAACCGCCGGCATCTTCGTCGAGCCGATCCAGGCTGAAGGCGGAATGAACGAACCGACGGCCGAATTCATGCAAGGCCTGCGGCGGCTGTGCGATGAAAAAAATCTGGTGCTGGTCTGCGACGAAGTCTGGACGTCTCCGGCGCGAACGGGAAAGTGGTTCGCGCATCAGCATTACGGCTTCAAGCCGGACGTAATGACGCTGGCCAAGGCAATCGGCGGCGGCCTGCCGGTCGGTGCGTGCGTCGCGTCGCCGAAATACGCCGACGTCCTCGTCCCCGGAACGCATGGCTGCACAATGGGCGGTAATCCGCTCTGCGCCGCCGCGGGGGCCGCCACGATGAAACTCATCGAAGACGAAAACCTCCTCGACCGGGCAGAAAAAATCGGCGGGCAAATCGTACAGATGATACAGGACGCGAAAATACCCGCCCTGGAGCAAATTCGCGGAAAAGGCGTAATGTTCGGGTTGCAATTTGACTCGGAAAGGGAGGCCAAGCCGATTATGATGACGTGCATGGAGCAAGGCCTGCTGGTCTGCATAGCCAAAAAGAACGTCCTCCGCCTGGCTCCGCCGTTGACAATTGCGGATGCGGAACTGGAGGCCGGAATGGATATACTCATCAATGTGCTGAAGGGGTGAACGCCTTTGGCGCCTTGAACCAACAATAAAATGAGGCCAATAAAGTGAACGACAACGCAAACAGTACTGACGGGCTGGACGACGCGCTTCAGCGCGAGATAGACGAGGCCCTCGGCGATCAGAGCATCGAAGAGATATTCAACGAATCGACCTTGCCGTCCCTGTCGGCTGGGGCGATGGACGGTAAGGGCGAAGTCGCTCCCGGACAGGTCCGTCGCGGCCTGGTAATCGACGTCGATCCGCAGGGCGTCCTCGTGGAACTCGGCGGAAAGGACCAAGGCGTAGTCGCCCTCGAACAGTTCGAAGAAGAACCCGTCGTCGGCGAGAAGATCGAACTGCAAGTCGTTCGCTACAACCGCAACGATGATCTATGGGTGCTGTCACGACAGGGGGCGGTCGAAAAGTCGAGTTGGGACAGCCTCCAGGAAGGACAACTCGTCGAAGCCTTCGTCGAAAAGACCAACAAGGGCGGGCTTGAGGTCAAATTCGGCGGCGTCGATGCGTTCATGCCGATCAGCCAGATAAGCCTCTATCGTGTCGAAGACGCATCCGAATTCGTCGGACAAAAAATCCGCTGCCAGGTCGTCGAGTTCGACCGACGCGATAAGCGGGTAATCGTTTCGGCCCGCGCGGTGCTGGAGATCGAAGCCGAACGGAAACGCGAGGAACTCCTGGCCAAATTGACAGAAGGCGAAGTTCGTGAAGGCGTAGTCCGCAATGTAACGCCGTTCGGCGCGTTCGTCGATCTCGGCGGGGTCGATGGGCTGGTGCACGTCTCGCAAATGAGCCACGTCCGCGTCAAAGACCCCGCAGAAATCGTCAAACCGGGACAGACAGTCAAAGTCCAGGTCCTGAAAATCGACCGCGATGCCGATAAAATCTCGCTCGGAATGAAGCAGGTCCAGCCGGACCCGTGGACGGGAGCGTCCCTTCGCTTCGAGCCGAAGAGCGAACACACCGGCAGGGTTACACAAATCGCCGATTTCGGTGCGTTCGTCGAACTTTCGCCGGGCGTCGATGGCTTGGTGCACGTTTCGGAACTGTCCGACCGGCACGTCCGCGCGGTCAGCGACGTTGTCGAGGTCGGACAAATCGTCCGCGTCCGCGTACTGGAGGCCGACGAGAAAACGCGGCGAATCTCGCTGTCGATGAAGGGCTTTGCCCTGGAAGAAGAAATACCCGAAGACGACGAACAAGCCCCGACGACGACAAGCAAGAAACGCAAAAAACCCCGCCGGGGAGGATTGGATTGAAAAACCGGGGACCGGATACCGTGAGACCGGAATACCGGGAAGTCCGTTTAGCCGTCGCCGGTACGGCGACGATCCCGACTCGCACGTCTCGCGCGTAAAATTTCCATGTTTTACACCAACGACACAATCGCCGCCGTCAGTAGCGCCGCCGGGTCTGCGGGGCGGTCTATCGTTCGCATGTCCGGGCCTGAAGCGATAGACCTTGCCGAGGGCGTCTTTTCCGAGCCGATGGGCGAATTGGGCGGCTTTCGTAGCCTCGACGGAACCGTCGCGGTCCAGGCCCCCTGGCCCATTACCGTACCGGCCAGAGCGTATCTCTTTCGCGGGCCAAGGAGTTACACCCGCCAGGACATCGTCGAATTGCACCTTCCGGGCGAAGTTGTCGCATCGGTTGTCTGTTCCGCCCTGATTGACGCCGGCGCACGCCAGGCCGATGCCGGCGAGTTCACCGCGAGAGCGTTTTTGAGCGGACGGTTGGACCTTTCTGCCGCACAGGCCGTCGCCGACGTAATCGACGCCCAGGCAGACGCCCAATTGCGATCCGCCCTCGGCGTGCTCGACGGAGCCTTGGCTCGACTGTGCAAACCGGCTGCTGAAACGCTCACCGAAACACTGGCAGTTACCGAAGCGTCCATCGACTTCGCCGACGAAAACCTCGCTCTGGCCGCTCCGGACGAATTGGCCTCGACGACCCGCGAAGTCGCCGACGATCTGGACGCAGCCCTGGCGACA
>DAOVLV010000201.1 GCA_030631085.1 Planctomycetales bacterium
GCGCCGTGAACCGCAAGGGTTACGATAAGATTGCCCTGCTGCTGGCTAAGCGACTGGTCGATGTGAAGGAGAAGCAGGATTTTCGCGCCGCCTGCGCCTTGGCGCTCGGATTGACCGGGCGAACCGAGAACCTGAAGTATCTTCAGTCTGCCGCCAGGAAGGTGGGAAAACGCGACGATATCCTGATCGGTTATGTGATGCTGGCCCGCGGGATGCTGGGAGATAAGACGATCTTCAAGCCGGCCGAGAAGTTTTTGGCCATGTCCAATAACAGGACAGACAGAAATGGCGTTCTAGGCCGACGGGCTGCCGTGCTGGGGCTGGGCTTGACGGGGTCGCAGGATGCCCTTCCGGTGCTGGTGAACGGCTGGGGCCTGGGCTACCATGTCAATCGTGAGACAGCGCTGGCGATGAGCCTCTGCCAGGGGTTCGGCGCAACGGAACGGCTGGTGAAGACTATGAATGAATCGCCCAAGCCGAAAGCCAGGGCCTTGGCGGCTCGATGCCTTGGGGAGTTGCATTCCAAGGTACGTCCATCGCGGTTGGCCCGCCTGAGCAACGGCAGCAATTACAGGATGCGGACGCCGCGTCTGACGTTTTATCAGGAGATGGCCAACGAGTTCCTTTACACATACCTGCTTGCCCCATCGGACAACGAGTGGAAGACGATCGGAGCCGATTAACGTCAAAGTTTGCCCGGTGCCGTGGTCGCGGTACCGACCTCAATCCCACCGGCACTGCTGAAAGTGCCCGAGCCGATTGCGATCAGTCATGTCAGACATCAGCGGTGTAACCGTGATGAAACCATCGGCCAGGGCGGTTACGTCGGTTTCGCTTTCCTGTGGGCCATGCTCGAAATTACCGTCCAGCCTGAAAATCATCCGCCCGTCGGAATCGACTTTGCGGTGATACGTCTCGCTGACAGCGGCAGTACCCTGCGGGACGACCCTTACGCCCCTTGGCGCCGATTGCGACGGGGCTGGGATGTTGACGTTGACAAGTTCCCCCCGCGCTATCGGCGCAGCCAGCAGGCTGTCGAGGACTTCCCGGCACAATTGTCCCGCCCGGTGAAAATCCATTTCGCCGGCGACAGCCAGGCTGAACGCCACCGATGGGATTCCGAACAGCGCCCCTTCGGCCCCTGCGGCGACTGTTCCGCTATAGAAGACGTTGACGCCGACGTTTTCACCGGCATTGATTCCCGAGAGGACGAGGTCCGGTTTAGTGTCCATAAGTTCGCGGATGGCGAGTTTGACGCAATCGACGGGTCGTCCCGCGACGCTGACACCGTGAAATTCTCCGCCCATGTGGACGTGGTTGCAGACTATTGGGCCATGGAGGGTAAGCGACCGTCCCGCAGCCGATTGCGACGTCTCCGGCGCGACCACCGTTACCTCGCCCATATCCGCCACCGCCTCGTGAAGGGCAGAAAGCCCCGGCGCCAAAATACCGTCGTCGTTGACCAGAAGTATCTGCATGGTTCTGGTGAGTTTATAGGCCAGACCGAATCAATGTCAAATCTCTTGGCGGATTTTACGCCGGCGATGGTACAATATATCTGGAAAGGAGTTTCCAAATGAACGAGACATTACAAAAACGAGTTCGGTCAGCCGCTGTGGCTGGATGGTGGACGATTTTCATTGCAGCCGTCTGGATGACGGTGTCATGGCTTGCCTTACTGGCGATCCTGAATATCGAGCCGGGGTGGATGCTGAGGCTTTGGGGCTACCAGGACACCGACAGTCTGCACTGGCAGCAGGTCCGTACGATTGTGCTGTATTTCTTCTCTATTTTCAAACTGATGTTGTTCGCGTTTGTCATTGTTGTCATTTGGTTGACGTTGTGGTCGCGTCGTTTGAAGCGGGAGGGATAGCTTTACTTCGCCGTCGTTTATCTTGACCATGGCGTTCGGTTATGGCAGAATGGGAATATTCTTCGGGGCGTGGCGCAGTTTGGCTAGCGTGGTCGCCGCGGCGACAGGTCGCAGATTTGATTTTGTGTTATGTAAATCGAATATTTTTCGGGGCGTGGCGCAGTTTGGCTAGCGTGCTTGACTGGGGGTCAAGAGGTCGCAGGTTCAAATCCTGTCGCCCCGATTATCTTTTGTAGGTTCTGTCCATGTTCTACGTTTATGTACTTCGCAGCGAAAAAACCGGCAGGCGATATGTTGGTTCGTGCCAGGATGTGCAGGAACGCCTTCGCCGACATAATGCCGGCCATTCCAAAGCAACCCGTCACGGCGTACCTTGGTCATTAGAGCATTTCGAGCCTTTCTCGACGCGAGCAGAAGCGATGCAACGAGAACGGTATTATAAAACTGGAAAGGGCAGAGACGAACTCGACGCGCAGTTTGGCTAGCGTGGTCGCCGCGGCGACAGGTCGCAGGTTCAAATCCTGTCGCCCCGATTTTTTGGGAAAGTGTCCCTTGGCGACAGCCGTTGCCAAGGGATTCCTTTTTGCGCATCTGGCGACACACTCGGAGCTTGTGAGGGTTTTCCCCGCTTGCGGTTTCGCAGCCCTTCCCCCCAGTAAATGACAACACCCTCCCTCCGGTGGACTGCTTTCCGACACCGATCTGGTCACCCCCGCGTTTGTCGGTCCCCTTTCTGATCCCTGTCAGGGCGTAGTCGAAGACGAAGCCTGGCCCTCAAGCCCTCGAAGAAATTGCAACCGTGCCACGACACTTCTCCAAGTCCGGCAGCGTTTCGACAGCCCCGGCCGTATCGACCAGTTCGAGGTGCTGATAGATGTTCGTCGTCAGGCGGATATCGCTGTGCCGCATGAGTTCCTGTGCCGTCCGTGGCGCTACGCCGCTGCGGGCCAACATGGTTCCGAACGTATGCCGCAGAGAATGGATGTCCACGCTTCTGCCATACGAGTCCGCCTTGTCGGGCGACCGCCTCGGCTGTGGGCGAGAGATTGTTTCCAATGCCCGAAACCCGCTTCAACCAAGCCGTCAAGGGCTGCCTCGGCGTGTTGCTTGATGGCCTTGCCTTGACGCTGGCGAAGGGGTTTCAGGGCCAGTTCCATCGCTGGGCTTTTCATCGTGCCCGAATCACCCACAATGGCCGCCCATAGAATCGCCGGTTCGCTCCAGCCTCGCTTGAGTTGGATACGCCGTGTGTTACCGATGGCCGACGCCAACGCCGCCAGCAAGGGCAACCCATTCCTTTACGTGCTCCATCAGCACCAGCAACGGCCATTGGGAAAGGTCTTTTGCCATGTCGGTCAGTCCCTCCCTCGCCACCGGGCCAGTACAGTATTCACCTCTTCCAGATCGAAGGCGTCGGGGTCGAACTCGCCGCCGAGCCATTCCAGCATCTCTTCGTGCTGCTCGTGCTCGTGATCGGCGATTGTCTCCAGCAGTTCGTAGTAGCCCCAAACCCCGCCGCAGTCTTCCGGCGGGCAAGCCTTCTTGCCGGCCAGGCAGACCGGATATTCCACGCCGTCCTCTGGCTCGACGATCTTCTGCACTTCGATAACATGCTCCCAGCCATCGCCGAAATCGTACTCGTAGATCAGCTTGCTTTTGACCTTGGGGCAGACCTCGCCGAGCGTAACGGCGTTCTCGTCTTCGCCCTCCATTTCCGTCGGTTCGCCCCACGGCGTCACTTTGGTTACGAAGTACCGCTCGCCGCGCATTCGGCCAAGGAAGTCCTCATCCCACGCATCTTGCTGGAACCGCTTAGCCATCTCCTGCGGCGTAGGCTTGAGTTTCTTGTCGCGCAGGATGAAATGATGCAGATGGCTGTCCGTCCATCCCATGACAATCTGGATCACCTCGTGCAACTGTCCGAGTGTGATATCCGCCGCCACCGCCACCCGCCGCCAAATCGACGGCTTAGTGCCGTTGAGCGTGATGCGGATTTGGTGAATGGTTTCCATACACTATCCCTTAAGCAACTTGCCGAAGTCCGTATATCCACGTCTACCAAGGTAGTCGATCAGCGTCTCGGCCTGCTCGCGAGCCTCACCGGGTATTTTCATCGCCTGCTCGATAATGGCCTTTGCCGACTCAAGCCAGCCATGAATCCGCCAGCCCTCTTGATCACCGCGAATTATTCGGTCAAGAATATGGACTGCCTTCACGATGTCAACGGGTGCGATCTCAGCAAGCCTCTCGACGATAGCATGGTCTGGCTCAGGTGTTGGGACCACCTTGACGAACTGTTCCAGGCGCTCCAATGCCCACAGATCGGGGAACTGGCCGCACGAGAACCAAGGCCCAAACAGCCAACTCTTCCGGATCATATCCGTCTGCATCCATTACTGTCAATTGCCGTCCGGCCGAGACTGCGGCCAGAATACCAGATGGGTGCGACAGATACGGTCGCAGGTAAAGCGAATAAGTGTCTGTTTTCAAGAAGGCCGGGCAGGCAAAGGCGTAGAAGGTGAAAACAGCCGATTTTGACACTTTGGCCTGTAAGTCCTTGGTGCCACAAGAGCGAATGCGGTGTCATGATTCTCTGGCGGGCTGGCCGGATTCTCTGGGAAACCGTCGCATAACCCGGGCATCTTGGCCGACATGCCGCACATCCGGCTATGTCGGCAGAGAAGGCTCACAGGTGGGGATTATCTTCGCACATCGACGCCACCGGGCGCACATTTCCAATATTCAAGCAGCCTCTTCGCATACTGCTGTCCCAGAACGTTGCCATCTGCATGATCGTCGATTCTGGCGGCCCAAAGCGGCCGAGGCGACGGATTTGAGCCCACCAGCACGCCATACAAAAACTCTGCGAATCCAGCCGGAATCATGCTTAGCATGGGGTCTATTAACTGTCGTAATACATATGGAACTCGTGCGGATGTGGCCGCAGTGCCATCTCCTGGAGTTCCTCCTCTCTTTTCC
>DAOVLV010000043.1 GCA_030631085.1 Planctomycetales bacterium
CCAGCGTCGAAGAGCAGGCACACGCTCCACTCGTCGCAGCCCGCAACGGCAGAGCATCAAAACAGGCTCATCAAATGGGGCCAACCGACGACGACGCACCCGCCGCCGTGCCGTATAAATAGGTGGCTGTCCCTGGTTTCCCTGGTTTCCCTGGTTTCCCCTAGTTTCCTAGTTTCCCTTTTGTTCGACGATTCAAATCTTTCCCTCGTTGACCAGCCGCCAGTAATATTTTCCCAGCGTCGTAAGTCCACATGCTTTTGAGTTCACCGCAGCATGGTAGAGGCTTTGCGCCCCGACTGGTTCTAGGAGCCCAGCATCTCGGAACTTCTGCAAGTTCTTGAACTGGTCTTCCTTTTCTGCATCATGTGGTTTGATTTCCGGCTCAAACTCGGGGGACAGTTCCAGCGGTTCCGCTGGCAGAGGGAAGTACTCGGTCACCTTTTGCACAAGAGATGGCTGCAGACGAGGTGCCGCTTGGCGTAGATTCACGAACTGAGATACATTTGCCTTAAAAAGAGGTCGTTGATCCCAAGCTCCCATGGCATTGTCGATGTACGCATAGATGCTTGCTGCGGATACATCGCCAAGAAGTCCCGCAGCCCCACCCTCAAGAGCTTCCACGAGAAGAGACGTAAAAACACCTCCGCCACCTTCCTCTAAGGCTTCCTGCCCAGAGCGGGTAGCGGTGATAACCGATACCCCATCGGCAAGAACAACCTTGTCGTTACTTACTGCAGGTAATACCCCAAATTTGCCACTATGACAGCAATCCAATGTGATGAAAACGTTAGTAACTGGTGACTGATTGGCCATAGCAAGAATTTCAGTCATTGCGATGCCAACATCAAAATCTTCGAAGTCAGGCGTAACGAGATAACCCCCAAGCCCATTCGCTAAACCATGACCGGAAAAGTGAAGGAACGCAATGTCTGCAGACTCTTTGAAGAGCTCTGTTATCTTTCTACGCAGGAGAGGTCGAGTAACCTTCGTCGGTGGGTCGATGACCTTCTCACAGTGGAAATTTACTCTGTCATCATAGTGTCGAGACAAGACATCAGTAAGGCGATTGGCATCATTGACACACCCTCGGAGTGAACAGGCCAAATAGTTGTCGAGACCTATGACAAGTGCCCTTCTCACTATCTTGATCCCCCAATCAGGGCTTTTAGGTTATCCCACGTCCACTTGTATATCTTGTCTGACGACTTTGCTGTTGTTGGTTTCTTGCAGACTTTGTCCTTTCTTCCACACAACAGAAAATAGTCAACACCCTCCTCCCTCGCAATCTTCACTTCAGCACTCACCCCCGTAGCCATGTTCGTGTGCAAGCCGCAGATAACGGCGACCACATTACAGCCTTTGATACGCGTCCTAGCTTTTTTCTTCCAGTCCTCTGATATGGCCTCTTTTATCGAAAAATCGGCAATCTCGAAAGGAGTATCGCTGTTCTTGGATTGGCCGACTAAAAGATTCTTGAGGTCCAAGTCATGATCATAATCAAAACTAATAAATACTCGTTTCTTAGCCATGGCGTGTTTCTCCTGTTAATGCCTGTTATTTGATTCTTTTCTTCCATTCTTGAAAGATGCCTTGAAAGTCCTTTTCCTTGTACCAAGCCTTTCGATTTAGCTTCGTAGTATGCACATACTCCCCTGTCACACCGTAATCAAATATGCCCCCCGAGACACCTTTATGAGCTATGACGAGCACAGGAATGCATTGCTTGAAGGCGAGCGTTGCTTCAATTTGATTCCATGGCGTTGGGAACACGGCTGATATTTGTTGCTGAGGTTTGGCCGCCTTAGACAAGGCTGCTGTGACCTCGTACTGGGGGTACCCCAGAATGATTGCCGCCTGGCATGTTTTCATCAGTTTCATAACGCCCGTCAACGGGGCATCCATCGTGTATTGATCGGCACCGAGTCGATGAATTTTGTATCCTGCTCGCGAGAGATATGATTCAAAGGCGGCGTATGGTGTCTCAAATCGTTTTTCAATGGCAGTGGGTCTACTAATAAATACATCGGTCGGCATTATCTCGCTCCTCTAGTCGAACTTATCGTTCTAACTAAAATCTCCCTCGTTCGGAAATCGAAACTCGATTGACACTGTATCTTCCCCTTGGCCAATAGCGGTGTCAAGCGCTTCGGGCGGAGCGACCCAGCGGGACACCGTGGGCGAAGCCGTTTTTACCAGAAGTGGCGGCTGGCGAAAGCCCTTCCCGACCCGGATTTCAGATACCGTTCAAAGGCGTTGGCCTTTCGCTCATCGGTGAACTGAACGGCTACAATCAGCTCCCATGGAGCGTATTTTGAGGTATGTGGCGAATGACCTGCATTGTGCTCAGCGATGCGTCTGTTCAGGTTCCTTGTGATACCGACATAATGCTTGCTGGGGTTTGAGAGACTTTCGAGAAGATAGACACATTTCATCCGACAGATTTCCCCGATGACGAATACGCTAAGAAAAGCCCGCCGCCTGACTTCGCTGAAGCTTCGTCGGGCTATGGCGGACACCGCCTTGCGCCAATGCACCGGCGGATGCAATCCGCCGAAGCCTTGGCGAAGGCGGATGGAGGCGGCGGGAATCGAACCCGCGTCCCGTGACGTTTCAGTACCGGCTTCTACGTGCGTAGTCGCTGTTTTGATCTCGCTGCGGCCGACACGCAAGCGACACGCTTCGGCAACAGCCAGCCCGACCAAATCTCGCCGCTCGATTAACCGGGCAACTTCCGAGCGGCCAGCCCGCTGGTTGGCGTCCTGCCGGCTTCCGCGAGCATGAAACCGACGGACGGGCTACTTAATTAAGCAGCCAGTGCATAGTTGTTATTGGCAACTATGAATTTTCCAGGTGTTTAACCAGGCCTCCTGGAACCTGGGCACGCAACCGATACCTCAACTCGTCCGGTCGAAACCTTTCGCCCCCGCTTCTTATTGGTAGCCGGTGGTCAGTCGTCGGTATCCGGTAAAAAAAACACCGCTTGCATTAACATATTATATCGACGATTTACCAATCCGACAAGCGTAATAGCCCCAATTGCTGCGTCAAAGTAGAAATGTCCGATTCTAACAAACCCAAACTGACCGTTTTATCAGATACTAATCGCCTTCCATCCTTCGTTGAGGTCTTCCAGGAGGTCGATGACCTCGCGGATCATCCGCGTATCATTCCTGATATTTGCCTGCATGAGATGGCGAATCATAAACTGGTAAAGTCGCCTGAGGTCGGTAGCGATGTCGCCACCGGCTTCGACGTCCAATATCGCGTTGAGTTCGTTGATAATGTTCGTTGCCTTGGTGATATATCCAGCCTTGTCGGCGACGTTTCCGTTATCTCCGGCTTCGATTTGTTCAATCGCCTGGTTGAGGAACTTGACGGCGCCTTCATAGAGCATCACGATCATGGGGCCGCGTGGCTGGGTGGTTACTGTGTTTTCTCTATATGCCGTTATCCCGTCCATGATTTACCCTTATCATCTCGATTTAATCGTTGTTTGTGGAAAGTGATTGCAATAGCGATTCAACTGCGCCTCTTTGGGCATCCAGTTTTGCCAGCGTCGCTTCCAGACGGGCGAATTTCGCCCTGAGATGCTTTTCCTGCTGCTCCAGACGCTTGGTCTGGGCCTCGATGGAATTTTCCAGAGTGTCTATCTGGTTCTGAAAGCCTTCCTTCATCAAAAACACCGTTCCGGTATCGTCGGCAAGTACGGTGTCCATGTGATCGTAAATCATTCCGGCGAAGCCTCTCAGGACGCGTAGTTCAGCGGTCTGCGTACTACTGACGCCGTCCCACGCTGCCATGAACATCAACCCCTTTTCAGGGTTCTCGTCGTCCTCGCATGTAATCGTACTTCCGTCCCATGTCGCGTTTCGCCAGACCGTATCGCCCTTTGTCCTGATAAGGGCCTGGGTGATTTCGCCGGCGGCGTTGAAAGACACGCTGATTTCGTAAGTACCGGCCTCGGTTGATTCTTCGGCGCTGGTGAACTTGATGTAATCGTCGTCTGTGGTTCCGCTGGAAAGAGCGCCTATAAGCGAGAGCACACCGTCGAAATTCTCCTCGATGGCGTCGTCGAGCGTATCGGTATCCAGTTCCAGTTTACCTTCAGCGTCGAACTCGATACCTATCTCGGAAAACATGGTGTATGCGTCGGTACCGGCAACGAACCCAGCAGCCGTACCGGACAGGATCATCCGCATCTGGGTGAGAATACTGGTAACCGAGGCGTTTCCCTGAAGGATTCCGCTGGTCTCGGTTTCTTCATCGTAACCGGCGTATTCATCGACTGTATCGACCAGTCCGTTGTAAATGGCAACGAGGTTTTCCAGGTCGCTCTTCAGGTCTGAAGTGCTCCTGGTCAATGTCAACATTTCGCTTTCGCCCGTTGCGGTGGTGTTCACCAGCGTAAGCGTAACGTCGGGAATAATGTCGCTGATCGTGTTGGTCGATCTTTCTATCCAGTTTCCTGCGGGGAATCCGTCAACGCGGACCTGTGCGTTCTGGGCCTGTTGAGTTACCGTCCAGTTGCCCCCGACATCATTGAAGCCCATCAGCGTCGTATCGGCTTCAATCGTAATATCGTAGTCTTCGCCGGTGGTTTTCCCCGACAGCACCAGGTGATAGACCCCGTTTCCACCGTCGTATTGCAGAAGACTCGCCGAGACGCCGGGGTTCTCTGCATCGTTATTAATCAGGCCAACAAGGTCCGAAAGTGTCGTCCCGTCGCCGGTGTTGATTGTTCTGGTTACGCCGTTATAGGTATAGACGAACGTTCCGCTTGCGCCGTCGGTTTTGGTCCAGTCGGCGGCGTCGTTGAGTTCGGCGATTGCGTCGCCGGCAGTAAGTGTATGGGTCAGTTCGCCGACGGGGCCGGGGTCATTCGCCGTCATCCTCAGGTAGTACTGCCCGGCGTCCTCCTCCACAACCGCTGCGTCGTATCCTGAAACCGCCTGGCTTCGGGCGTTAATCAGAGCGGCCACCTGGTTGAGCGAATAAGTGGTATCGGCGGCGAAGACTACTTCGGTCATGTCGGCTTCATCGCCGAAATCGAAAGTATATGTAGCCCCGTTCGCGCTCGTGGTGAACCAGGTCGCACCGGCGTCAGCCATGCTGTTGGCGTTCAGTGCGGTTGATTTGCTGCTTCCCAGCGTGGTGTTTTCCGTCGCCAGGCCGTCGGTATGCACCATTCGATGCCCGGCGGCAAGTTGGTTGATTTCGACGCTGTATTTTCCCTCGATCGCTCCACCCGAAGCAGTTGCCGTCATAACCGTACTGTTCGAAGACGATGCGTTTACGCTGACAAGCGTATCCGAATCCCGCAACTGATCTGCCAGGCTTTTCAGTTGCAACAGGCGAGACTCGATACTACCGACGGCGCTGATTTTCTCTTCCCAGGTACCTTTGCGAATCTCCATCATCGCAACGGGCCTGGTGTTGATGGCCATTATCCGAGCCACCAGTGTATCTGTATCGATTCCGGAAAATACTCCGGACATTCCGAGGCCGCTCATATCTAACTCCTGTTTTCAACCGCATTTGCGTCGCTAAAAGAATAGCACCTTTACCCAAACCTTATTATCGAGTCGGATCGCGAAAACTTAAGGGCAACTACGGGGATGTTGGGGGTAAAATTCATTGTACGAGATGCAAACATTCAGAATACGCAGGTCCAAGTGCGGGGAACTAAAAATTTACTACTTTTTTCCTTCCACTTTTCCCTTTGTTTCGTCGATAATAGACGTGGGTTGGTAAGGGTGCTTTTTCACCTGTAACAGGTTGAGAGTGCGGTAGATGGACACGACTACGGAACGGATTCTGCGGTGTGTCGTTATTGTCGGGGAAGGCTCTGCACAGACATCCCGGCAGAAGACCCTCCTGAAGTCAATTTCCGAAGATGTAATCTCCGCCCATTCAGGCTCGGCCGCTATCGACCTCGTACGCCGACTCTGCCCCGAATTGGTAGTTGTTACCTCCAATGGTTCAGCCACCGGCGAAACTGTCCAATTCATTCGCAGCCTGCAATCGGCTTCACCGGAAACACCCGTAGTGGTCGTTTCGGAAGACCCCTGTGTGGACCATGCCGTCCATTTCGTCCGGGCAGGAGCGTTTGATTACATCGCCGGACCTCTGGATGAGAAAACCCTGGGCCGGTTGATCGAAGGACTCGAAACAGTAAGGTTTTCCGATAGCGAACGTCGTCAGCGTTTTTTCTGCAACGAATGTCCCGCCGGGGTTGAAATTGTCGGACAAAGCCCCGGAATGGTCAAATATCTCGACACGATTCGCCTGGTTTCCGAAAGCCGGTGCAATCCGGTGCTGATCCTCGGCGAAACGGGCGTCGGGAAGGAACTGGCAGCGAGGGCTGTCCACTGGTGGCGATATGGCGATTTCGAGCGATTTATCGCAATCAATTGTGCGGCTTTGACTTCGACACTCCTCGAAAGCGAACTTTTCGGGCACGTCAAGGGCGCCTTCACCGGTGCGGACCGCGAAAAGACCGGACTGTTTGAACAGGCCAACGACGGCAGTATCTTCCTCGATGAGATCAGCGAAATGACGTCGGAACTCCAGGCAAAACTGCTTCGCGTTCTACAGGAGCGGACTTTCCGTAAAGTCGGCGGTAGCAAAGACATACACTGCAACGCGACAATCGTGGCATCAAGTAACAAGAACCTCCTTGCCGAGACCCAAACCGGGAAATTCCGTCAGGACCTGTATTATCGCCTTGCGGTCTTTCCGATAACCATTCCCGCCCTTCGGTCTAATGACCGTCGTGATGATATTTGCCTTCTGGCCGAGTATTTTCTCGAATCGTCCGGAAATCCCACTCGCGACGGCGCAACCCGGCTTGGCGAGGAGGCGAAACAACGCCTTATCCAACACAATTGGCCCGGAAACGTCCGTGAACTGCGAAACGTTATCGAGCGGGCGATTATCCTGGAAAAAGGCGATGAAATCTCCGTTTCGAGCCTGGTTTTCGATGGTCAGGAGGCCCAGGCCACGCCGGAACAGGCACCGGCTTCGGCTGCGCCAAAACCCGAAAAGGAATTCTCGTTGAAATCGGCAGAACGTGAGTTCATCGTCCGGGCATTGCGGGAGACAGGCTGGCAGCGTACGCGAGCGGCTGCCCTTTTGGGAATCACGCGAGCGACGCTGCACGCGAAACTGAAACGCTACGACATCCAGGCCCCCGATGCACAGAAGGAGCAAACCCCCGCTCCCGAAAAGGCCGAAGCACTCATCGTAAATTAGTAAATTAGTACTACAGCGCGAAGTAATACCGGATGATTGTCGCTCCGACCTTCGGGCCTACACTACTTCGCGCTGTGGTGCTAGGGGACCGGGGCGGAATGGCTGGGGGGATTCCAGTACAGGTCGATCATGGCCAAGTCGTCGGCCGATGGGGTGAGGATTTGCTTCTGTCGCGGGCGAATCGTATGTTTTCCTTTGCGGGGTAGGTCATTGGCCTTCATGGTGTCCGAGTTGCGGTGTCCCGGTTTCGATCATCCGGGGAGCAGGTGGCTTTCCTCGCCGAACAGGCGGCGATGCAGGGAGATGACGATGAGCAAACGTCCGAATCTGGTCAAGGAGAACATACTCGAGTTCAAGGCCTATCTGACGCACATTGTGGAGAAGGCGGACGCGACCGGGGAGTTTCGGCGAAGGTGGAAAGCGTATAAGACCATCGAGAATGTGATGGTGTTCGTGGGGCTCATTGTTGGTCTGGCTGCGGGGGTCTTGGTCATGAACGGCATTGGCGGGCGGATTGGTGGTGGGGGCGTCGGGTTCATGGTGGGTGGAGTCATCGGTTTTATTGTGGCGGACTCCGTCTATGGCGATCCGCTGAAGACGAGTGCATGTTTCACAGGGACGCGTTCGCGGTTCCTTGATCTGTTGAAAGGAGTCATCCGACAACAGCCCACGGTCGATCTTGCTGTCGGAGCGGCCATGGATTGGCACGAAGAGGTTCACGGCGCGTTTGGCATGCTGATAAATGAGTTCTATAACGAGATCCCGGAGTGCTCGCTGGATAACGCCCACCGGCAAAAGCAGGCTATCCAGGAGACTCTGCGACTAGGTACGGGTTACCACGCCCGACTTGTCGCTCGGCGTCCCGATGACAGCCAGGACCAGGCTGTACTGTTGGTCATCCCCAGCGAGTTCACCGCATGTGTCGGATCGAACGAGAGGCCCTCGCATACCACCCCTGCCAGCCGAACGAAGCGGACCGGCGACGTACTTGTGGTCAAGCCCGAAAACCTGCCCGATCGCTACGAAGCTGCCATGTGCATTCTGTCGTGCACAGCGGTGTTCGTCGTCCTTGCCGTGCTGAACGTCAAGGGCATGACCCCGCTGTGGTGCGTGGTCGCGTCCGTGACGGCCTTGGTGGGTGTGCTGATGACGGGGCACCGTCGCTTTGTGTTTGATCCTGCGAGCGGGACGATTCGCAAGCAGACCGTGATATACGGGATGGCGTTGACGTCCTCGGAGTATCCCTTCGAGCACTACGATGAGATCCGGGTCGAGCCGTACCGTCGCACCGAGAATCAACCGGGCAAGTCGGGTGCTTCGAAATCGAGAACTGTAACCCGCTTCCGTGTGGAGATGGTCAGGAGCGACGGCGCGCTTCGAATCCCGAATGTCATATCCAGGGAGAAGGATGCACTCGCATTGGCCGAGGCCGTGCGAACGATGACGCAACTGCCCGTCAGGGTCGATAAGGAAACGTTTGAGTCCCAGATGGAACAGGAGCGACGCCGTGAGGCGGCGAGGAGCCCCAAACGTTCGAGTCAGACGGAAGGGAATATCCCCTCCTCCGCACAGGCCGGATCCATTCCGTATATCAAGCCTGTGGACGGAGTGAAGCACATTTGCGGCTCACTTGTCGTTGACCCCGATACCCCGTGGTATGTTGGCTCCCTGCTTTGGCTGTTTGTCGCAGGTTATGGCGCCGTCTTTGCCCTGCTGAACTTGCAGGGGACAGCCCCCCTGTGTTGGCTGCTCGTGGGCGTGCTGGTCCTGGCGGCGGGGATGATGTCGTATCACCATCGCCTTGTGTTTGATCGCGCGAACAGGAAGATCCACAAGCAGACCAAGTTGTTGGGGATGGTGCTTGCCGTCTCGGAATCTTCTTTCGACGGCTACGACAAGATCGTGATCGAGCCGTACCGGAGCACCTCGACGTATAAGGGATCGTCGGGGGTTTATCGTACGACGACCTACGTAACCAGTACCAACTTCCGTGTGGCAGTGATCAGCGGGGATCACGCGTTGGAGATTCGAGATTGCGGAGTACAGGAAGACGCAACCGCTTTGGCCGAGGCCGTACAATTGGTGATGCTACTGCCAGTCGAGCTCGAATTGGACAAAATCCAGTCCCAGCTGGCGCGGGAGAAGCAGAGGCAGTCTCTCTGACCCGAGTTCGGTGGCCGGAGGATGGTACTGATACCACCGGCAATTGAGTTAAGGGTTAAGGGGACAGACGCAATCCTGTTCGGGTTAAGGGGGGTTAAGGGAGGGTTAAGGGGACAGACGCAATCCTGTTCGGCACTCAGTTTGCATTGAGTGAATCATATCACATTGACCCCGGGAAAACTTTTCTAAATTCTCCAAGTTACCTATTGCGCCAGGCTTAACAACATGTTCTTATGCCGATATGG
>DAOVLV010000249.1 GCA_030631085.1 Planctomycetales bacterium
CTACGTTCCATCCATATTCGGCGATGCTGAAAGAGGCCCCGGCGGCAATTCTGGTCTGTTTCGACGAACAGTTGGTGGAACTGGAAGTAGTCAAGAAGGAACCCTGGTGGATCCAGGACTGCTCGGCGGCGACGGAGAATCTCCTCATTGCAGCCCAGGCTACCGGCCTGGGGGCGGTCTGGCTGGGCGTCTATCCGACCGAAGATCGGGTTGCTCGGTTCCGAGAACTGATAGGCGCGCCGGAACAGATCGTGCCGTTTGCTCTGATTTCGCTCGGTTTCCCGGCAGAACAGAAGCCGCGGGAAGATCGCTACGACGATTCAAAAGTTCGTTACAATCAGTGGTAAACCGAGCGACAGCCCACAGAAGACCTTCTGTGGGCTTGTGTGCCGTTCGACAATGTTCGCAAATACAAGGCGCCTGCTTGGGCAACGTGAAAGGAGACTGACAGAAATGCATATCGTCGATGTTCACCTGCACAATTTTACGGCCAAGGAACCGGCGGACGATTGGGACCCCAGGACGCTCGTCGATTCGGGCATCATAAACAAGGCCTGGCTTCTGTCCCTGGGCGGCGTGCCGGAGGGAAGCGCAACGGATGAGCAGAGTATCGCGCTGGCGCGGCAGTATCCGGAACTATTCGTACCGTTTGGATACCTGGATTTCCGCAAGGGCGCCGAGCGAATCGACTGGCTTTACGAGCAGGGCTTTGTCGGACTAAAAGCCATCTGGCCGCCGAAGCCGTATGATTCAAAGGAGTTTTTCGGCCACTACCAACGGGCGCAGGAACTGCACATGCCGATCCTCTTCCACGTCGGCGGCGGGTATTACTACCCTGTAGGGGGCGCGAAGAAGTCCGGTAACACCGCGATGGAAATAGAGCAGACCTACGGGCGGAACATGCTGCCCATTCACATGGACGCCATAGCCAAGAGTTTTCCCGACCTGGTGATTATCATGGCGCACATGGGAGGGAATGTTCATTACTTCGAAGAGGCGGCCTGGATCTGCTACGGGAACTCCGGTATGCGGGGAAGGGCCAAGATGTACATGGATATCTCCGGCGACCTGACCTATATGTTGCAGTCGCTGGTGATGATAGGGAACATTATGCGCGAGATAGGTCCGGACTATTTCCTCTACGGTTCAGATACGTGGTATTCGCGTGCGATCGAGGTGGCGAGATTCTGGAAGTTCTTTTTCAAGAACAGCCTGTGCATGAAAGACGACGATATCGCCAAAATCATGGGGCTGAATGCGGAGGAGTGCATCAGCGAAGCACTAAAGCATCGCAAGGGAAATGCGAAGTAGTCTTCGATAACGGCTGAATCATGGGCAAGGTCGTTCGCCCCCCAGACACAGAGGCCCGGAGATGACAAGGACGCGCTTGGGATTGCTCTGTTCCTCTTCGTCTCTGAGCAGCGTTTTCTCTTGAGTCCGCGTCGCCATTTGAATATAGATTGATATTCGCCGGGTGCGCTCATGACGAAAAAGGATGGAAAAAAGCGACGCGGATTCTGGAACTGGTTGATTGGCGAGTATCCCGCCGACCCAGACGCGGCCTTGCCGTCGTCCCAATCGCAGGTGGATATGACGGCGATACCCCAAGAGCAGGACGAACTGCCCCATGTAACGCCGGAGCATGCCCGCAGGCCCTGCCCGCTCTGCGGCGGGACGGAATTCCGCTGGGACTGGCTCGAAAGCGGGCTTTTCGGACTTGGCCAAGGCCCGTCCGATGCCTGGACACAGAAATGGGTCAAGCAAAAGACGCGATTCGGCACATTTGTCGGTTTGCGCGCCCGGCTTTGCCGGAATTGCGGACACGTGGACCTGTTCGTTCCTGATGCGGAGGAATAACGACATGAATTTCGATCTGACGCCGGCACAGCGGAAGTTTCTTCGCTCTACCGGACGAACAAGGCGGCCGGAGGTAACCATCGGCAAGGCGGGCATTAATGAGAGCGTCCTGTCCCACGTTCGCGCGCAACTTGCCCGACGGGAACTTCTCAAGGTCCGCCTACCGGCCCTGAGCAAAGTCGAAGGGCCTGCTTTAAGTGCTGCCAGTCGCACCGCGTCGGCCGATGAAATCGCTCGCCAAACCGGTGCGACGCTGGTGGACCTGATCGGTCGGAATGCCCTGCTCTACAAGCCCAACGACCAACTACCGGAAGAGGCGCGCATCAGGCTGACCAGTCAGGCCAAACGTTCTTGACTTGGCACGAACGGACGATAGAATACCTCGCCCGAAAGAAAGAAACCTATAATTAAGGAGTAAGCAAAATGAGCGACTTTCAGAAAAAGGCTCTTTGGATCGCACTGGAAGGGCAATTCCGTGAGCGAATATCGAAGGACCCCGCCGACGGGGCGGAGCAGATTCGCAAGATCGTCTCCGACTGCGCCGAGATGGGGTTCAATCTCATCTTTCCGTGCGTTAGGACACACGACAACACCAACGGCTACACCAGCGACATCGAAAAGAACTACTACGGATGGGACCTGCTGGAGGTCTTCTGCGAAGAGTGCAAGAAGCACGACATCGAACTACATCCGTGGTTCTGCTTCTGGGGCGACGGCGCGCGGGTGCATCCGGAAGCGACCGTTGTCGATTACGACGGCAGCCTCACTGACATAGGCGACGGCAATCTGACGATGTGCCCGATGAGGCCTGAAGCGCAGGAGTACATGCTCTCGCTGGTAACTGAACTCGTCGAGCGATACCCGATCGACGGCTTCCATATGGACTACATCCGCTACCCGCACAGACCCTGCTACTGCGACTACCACCGCGACCAGTTCCGTCAGAAATTCGGCGCCGACCCCCACGAACTGGACCCTGACTCCGAGTTATGGGACGCATGGAATCAATTTAACGTCGATGGTCTGACCGATTTCGTCGGCCGCGTTTCCGGGAAGGCCAGCGAGGCGGGCAAGAAAGTCTCTGCGGCGCTTTTCCCCTGTGGCCGGCACGCGGTCGATTCCCCTGAGAAGCCCCTGGTCCTTAACCGCATCGTGCCGGGCAAGGAAATGGGCGAGGTCCAGCACAACAAGCGTTACTGGGCCATCTTTCAGGACTGGCAGTACTGGTGCCGGATGAGGTACCTGGACTACGCCGCCATAATGCAGTACACGCCTCATTTGGACATGCTCGCCGAGACCGCCGAGGCGGGACCGACGGTGGCCAACGGTGCACAGTTCATCATGGGGATGGGGCTTATCTGGGACCAGACGGCCGATACGCTCGTTCAGCAGATTCAGTTATGCGCCGAAAAAGGCCTGACCGGTATCTGCTTCTACGACTACTTCCACCTGATGGACTGGTCCGAATCCGACAGAAGCAAAGTCGTCGACTGCCTGAAATAGTGAAAAAACGACAGACTAACGAGCGTCGTGGTGGTAAAATACTCTTGTCGTTACCCGTGAAGGGATCGTAATAGCCCGAAGGAGTCTTGCACGTGATTGCTGATGAATTTTTGAAAAGCAAGCGGGATGAGATCTTTCGCGTTGCCGCCCGGCGTGGTGCTCGCAATATTCGCGTTTTCGGTTCGGTGGCGCGAGGCGATGCCCGCCCCGACAGCGACGTGGATTTCCTGGTCGAACTGGAACCGGATCGGAGCCTCCTCGACCTCGGCGGTTTCCTGATGGACATGCAGGACCTTCTGGGACGAAAGGTGGACGTGGTAACAGAGAAAGGCCTTCACTGGTATATCCGCGATCGTGTTCTCGAAGAGGCAGTGTCGTTATGAAAGACGACAAACTCTACTTGATCCACATCAGCGAGTGCATCGCGCACATCGAGCAGTACGTATCAGAAGGGCGCGAGAAGTTCATGTTTGGAAGATTGTTCAGCGCGACTTACCAGAACTCAAACACCACATTGAAGCCATGTTGCCGGAAGTATAGAAACAAAGGCCGCGCAGCGAGTGGAATGGGCGTCCCTTGGGGACGCTCGTGTCACGTTTACATATGAACGACACCAAAAATGTCAAACTGCTCTATGGCAGGGACGGCATGGTCCTTCGTGTGCCGGACGAGGCGGTGGTATTGGTCGGTAAGGACGCTCCGGCTATTGCCGATCCGACAACGGCGGTCGCCGGGGCGATGGGTAATCCTATCGGCTCACCGTCGCTGGCGGAACTGCTCGGCAAAAATCGGCCTCGGACTGTGGCGATAACGATTTCC
>DAOVLV010000381.1 GCA_030631085.1 Planctomycetales bacterium
ATTCGGGGGCGTATTCTGCATCGCCGCCGGTGCGATGATAAGTGCCGGTCTGTTCGTGTTGCCGGGGCTGGCGTTTGCCAAGGCCGGTCCGGCGATTATTCTCGCCTACGCTCTGGCCGGCGTGATGGTAATCCCGGCGATGCTCTCGAAGGCGGAACTCGCCACCGCAATGCCCAAGAGCGGCGGAAGTTATTTTTTCATCGAGCGGAGTATGGGTCCGCTTCCGGGCACGCTGGCGGGTCTTGCCAACTGGTTCAGCATCGCCCTGAAAACCGCATTCGCCCTTATCGGTATTGGTGCGTTCGCCAGGCTTGTTTTGCCCGGCGGACAGATTGGCGAATGGCCGATTAAGGGCGTCGCCATTGCCGCCTGCGTGTTCTTCACCGTACTGAACATCCTCAGCGTCAAGGGCGTAGGCCGGCTTCAAATCGTCATGGTCGCCGTCCTGCTGGGGATACTGTGCGTGTTCGTGGTCAAGGGCATGCCCGCACCCGCTATGGAGCTTGAAAACTTCGCCAATTTCATGGACAAGGGTTGGGGCGAGGTCTTCGCCACTGCCGGACTTGTCTTCATCTCCTACGGCGGTCTGACCAAGGTCGCCAGTGTCGCCGAGGAAGTCCACCATCCCGGACGGAACATACCGGCGGGGATGTTCATGGCTGCACTGGTCGTTACCCTCTTCTACATCGCCGCTGCGTTCATAGTGGTGGGCGTGATGGAAGCGGGAACTCTGGCGAACAATCTCACGCCGCTGAGTCTGGCAGCCGAGAAATTCATGGGCAAAGGCGGGCTGATTCTCCTGTCGGCAGCAGCGATGCTGGCGTTTATCACCACTGCCAACAGCGGTATCCTGTCGGCATCCCGCAGCCCGATGGCAATGAGCCGCGACGGACTGCTTCCGGGATTTCTCCAGAAAGTCTCATCCCGCTTCAGCACGCCGCATGTAAGCATTCTCGCCACCAGCGGATTCATGATCGCCGTCATCGCACTGCTGAGCATCGAAAACCTCGTCAAGGTCGCCAGCACGATGATGCTGATGCTGTTTCTGCTGGTTAACGTCGCGGTGCTTATCATGCGTGGCAGCAAAATCCAGAACTATCGCCCGCTGTTCCGCTCGCCGCTGTATCCGTGGATGCAACTTATCGGGATCGTGATGTGTGGGTTTCTCATCGTGGAGATGGGGGCGGTCCCGCTGATTACGACCGGCGCGTTCGCCCTGGCCGGGGTAATCTGGTACTTCGTCTATGTCCGACGCAGCATCAGCCGGGAAAGCGCACTGGTCTATATGGTCCGCAGCGCGGTCTCGAAGGAAATCTATCGCAGCACGCTCGAGGAGGAACTCAAGGAAATCGCACTCGAGCGCGACGACGTCGTCCGCGACAGGTTCGACCATCTTGTCCGCCGGTGCGACATCCTGGACATTCCCGAAAAGGTATCCGCCGAAAAAATGTTCATACTGGCCGCCGAAGCCCTGGCCGGGCGAATGGATATCGATCAGAAACACCTTCTCGAACTGTTCCGCCAGCGAGAGGCCGCCTCCAGCACGGTAATCGAACCGGGTCTGGCTATCCCGCATATTATCGTTGACGGCGAAAAGACATTCGAAATCCTCCTGATTCGATGCAAAGAGGGAGTGCATTTCGCCGGTCAGGATGAGCCGGTGCGGGCGGCGTTCGTACTGGTCGGGTCGCGCGACGAGAGGAACTATCACCTCCGCGCCCTGATGGCCATTGCTCATATAGTCCAGGAGCAAAAATTCCACCAGCGATGGGCCGATGCGTCCAACATCGAACATCTCCGCGATATACTGCTTCTGTCAGGCAGAAAGCGGGACGTGCCGACGGAAAAATGACAGAACGAACCACAAAGGACACAAAGAACACCAAGAATAGAAATTAGAAAAAACTCATTTTTTCTTTGTGTCCTTTGTGCCCTTTGTGGTTCATCTTTATTGTTTTAGATATGAAAAAGACCAGCAGTAATCACTTGCGCCGCTTCTTCGTCCAGTCGCTGGACGGCGAGGCAGTTGAATTGTCCGCCGATGAGGCGCACCACGCCATTGACGTCCTGCGACTCAAAGACGGTGCGGAGGTTAATCTCTTTGACGGAGCCGGCAGCATCGCCGACGGGACGCTTTGCCTGCACGGACGAAAGCAGGCTGATGTTCATATTCTCCGTCAGCGGGAGGCGAAAAATCGCCCCGAACCGCTGGTGGAACTGGCGTTCGCCGTCCCCAAGGGCAAGCGACTGGATTGGCTGCTGGAAAAGGCGACCGAACTGGAGGCCGCTCGCCTGACGCCGATTATCTTCCATCGCAGCGTCGCAACAACCGCCCCGTCCAAAAGATGGCGCAGGACATGTATCACCGCAGCCAAACAGTGCGGAAACAACTTCCTGCCGGAAATCGCCGAAACGAAAACGCTGAAAAAGTTCCTTGCCGACGCCGATGCTGAGATAAAGATTCTAGGCCACACCGAAGGCGACACGGCAATCCCGTCCGTTCTGAACGGATGGTCGGCGGGGAAAGAGATTGTTATCCTTATCGGCCCGGAAGGCGGGCTTACCGACGATGAAACCGCCGCGGCAAACAAGAGCGGTTTTGCAAACGTCGGATTGGGAAGTTTGACTCTCCGAATCGAAACCGCCGCGATAGCCCTGCTTGCAGCGGTGAACGC
>DAOVLV010000414.1 GCA_030631085.1 Planctomycetales bacterium
ATCAGCCATTCGATTAGTTTTCGCGGGTCCGTTTCGCTGCCTGTGCATAAGGGCATCCTTGCGGCCTTGAGCACATCGTACTTCGGTACCGGCTGGAGCAGCGCCATGGTCGAGGCGACGATAAAATTCGGCTTTTCGCCGCTGCCTGACAAGAGGCTGCACAATCGCAGACGCTGACCTGTAATTTCGTCGTTGAGGTGATCGAGTAAGACGGATGCTTCACCAAGTGAGTCGTCGATTCCAAGGTCCCAGGCGGGGAAAATTTCAACGGATTGGCCGGTGAGTACTTCAATGTCGTCAGCGGCATTGTCGGCCTCGTCGGGGCCTGGAACGACCAGCAGGACGGGACGTTTTTTCAGTTCCCCCACAGCCGCTGCCAACATGGGCGCAGACGTTCCCCACACGCCGGTCAGTTCAACCACCCCCCCAGCCCGGACCAGACCGGCCACTCGGGCGACAGGTTCAGAAGAAAGGATGCGCTTGAACACCCGCATCTATTATCGTCCGATTGCCCGACAACCACAACTTATCTTGTCTTGTATCTCCGGCTTTGCGTTTGTATTGTGAGGGGCGATATGTCCAAACGCCCTCTATGGATTATCCTCTACGCTGCACTTTTGTTACGAGCGGGTTTGCTGGTTTCCGGCTGGCATGATCCGCAGCGGTTCTTCGCGCCGGACTCGAACGATTACGACTTCCTGGCGATGTCGCTCGTAGAGCATGGCGAGTTTTCACGCACGCCGGACGGACCTGCTGAACTGTTCCGCACGCCGGGTTATCCACTCTTCCTCGCTTGCATCTATGCCGGCGGCAACTATTCCATCCGTGCGGTCCTGATCGTTCAGATACTACTGGACGTGGGGCTGTGCTATCTGGTGTATCTGCTGGGAGTGCGACTTTGCTCACGGCGAGTCGGTCTGTGGGCTGCCGCTTTGCAGGCAGTCAGCACCGTGGCGATCGTCTCATCCGTGCGGATACTCTCCGACAGCCTGTTCGCCTTTATGCTGACGGCTTCGATACTTCTGCTACTGAATCATTTCAAGACGTTGCGTTGGCAGCCTCTGCTTCTGGGTGGAATTGTGGCTGGGTGTGCCTGTTACGTCCGTCCCGTCGGCGTGTTCTTCGGCGTAATAGTGTTGCTGGTACTGTTGCTGCGGTGCCGGTCCGTCAGGAGGGCGGTATTATTCGCCGTTGTCTTCGCTGCGGGCATTGGTCCTTGGATATTACGTAATTATATCGTGGCGGATTATCCGGGTTTTTCCACGGTTTCGGGCGAATGTATGTTCAAGTTCCAGGGGCCTTATGTTTTGGCGAGGGTTGAGGGCATTTCGGTCGAGTCCGCTCGTAGCCGGATCGAAGCGGAACTGACCCAATACAAATCCGCCGAGAACCCTACCCAAGGCCGGATGGAATTCAAGCGTGCGTCGATAGGTCTGCGAATCCTTCGCGAGCATCCGTGGACGTTTCTTGCGATGCACCTTCGCGGAAGTCTGATGGTCTGGGCGCCCGGCGAGGTGGAACTACCGGCCCTGCTCGGCGTCGAGGCAGGCGAAAAGGGAACGATGGAGGTTCTTTCGCAAAAGGGACTATCGTCGGCGGTGCGGTACTACCTTCACGGACGGATGTGGATACTGTGGATACTTGTTCCGTTTATGCTGGTGCTTTTGGCGCGATACGCATTTTCCGCCGTCGGGGTTGTTCGGTACGTTCGGTTACGGATGAATCCGGGCGGTTGGCTTATGGTATTGACGGTTTTGCTGTTCACGCTGTTGCCTGGGGTATTCGGGCATCCGCGATTCCGCGTACCGATTACGCCTTTTCTGAACCTCGCTGCCGGTGCGGGGGTGGCTTGGTTCATCGACCACTTTAGTCGAGCGCGCGGAGGTTTTCGGTGAATTCCTCGATGATCCATTTCGGCGTGGATGCCCCTGCCGTTATACCGGCGACCTTTTTACCGGCGACCATTTCGGGTTGAAAATCGCTCCATTTCTCAAGGTGATGGATCTCGACGCCCTGTTCGGCGCATAGGCGGGCGAGTTCGCGCGTATTGGCCGACTGCCTGCCGCCGAGAACGAACATGACATCCACCTGCCGGGCGAGTTCCACTGCCGCTGCCTGACGGTCCCTCACCGCGCTGCAAAGCGTGTTGACTACCTTGATTTCGCTGTATCCGCGAGCGACGAT
>DAOVLV010000322.1 GCA_030631085.1 Planctomycetales bacterium
ACGCCGTCTTTACCGACTTTGTCCATTGCTTCGGCTATCATTTTGCCTATTTCGGCGTCCTGGTTGGCAGCGCATGTTCCGACCTGGGCGATCTCTTTGGATTGCCTGACGGGTTTGCTCATCCGCTGAAGTTCAGCCACGATAGCGTCGGTAGCCTTTTCGATGCCGCGCTTCAGTTGCATCGCCTTGGCCCCGGCAGTTACGTTCTTCAGGCCTTCCTCGAAGATGGCTTCGGCATAGATTGTGGCTGTGGTCGTACCGTCGCCGGCGACGTTGGATGTCTTGGAGGCGACTTCGCGCACCATTTGTGCGCCCATGTTCTCTTCGGGGTTTTCCAGTTCGATTTCCTTGGCCACTGTAACGCCGTCTTTGGTAACGGTCGGGCTGCCGAAGGATTTTTCCAGCACTACGACTCGCCCGGTCGGGCCTAGTGTAACTTTGACCGCCTGGGCCAACTTGTTGACGCCCCGGCGGATGGCCTCGCGGGCCTCTACGTCAAATGTGATTTTCTTCTTTGCCATTTTTGTTGCTCCTGTCAGTTAAGAATTGCGAGGATGTCGCTTTCGTCCATAAGCATCACCTCTTCGCCATCGACCTTTATTTCGGTTCCGGCGTATGAGGTGAACAGTACGGTTTGTCCGACCTTTACCTGGAAGTCGGCCCGTGTTCCGTCGTCGAGCAATTTACCGTCGCCGAGGGCGAGGATTTTACCCTGTTGCGGTTTTTCCTTTGCGGCGTCGGGCAAGACGATCCCGCCACGGGTCTTCGTTTCGGCCTCAAGACGCTTGATGAGAACCTTCTCACCCAGCGGGCGAATCTTTGTCTTTGCTGCTTTGGGCTTGCTCTTGGCTTTTGCCATCTTTGTGCTCCTTTCATTAGTTTGGTAGTCAGTGAACTGTAAAATCCGAAATCCGAATTTCGAAATCCGAAACAATATCGAAATTCAAATGACCAAAATCCGAAACATAAAAAGATAAACATTCACTCCGATGTTCGATGTTTTGAACATTAGAAAATTCGAATTTTGAATTTGTTTCGGATTTCGAAATTCGGATTTCGGATTTTACAATTCATCTACCACTACTTGTTCTCATTTTCTTAAAATCTATCTCTCCGGATGTTCGTATTCAGACGAACCATCATCCGGTGAATTTGCACCAGTAATTCTTCCAGCCTGAGTGGTTTTACCACTACGCTGAAAGCGGCCAGGCTGAGGGCTTCTTCAAGTCGTCGGCTGTCCGGATTGCGGGCAAGCAGAACAACCAGAAGCGACTCATTAAGCCGCCGGATCATCCGCAACAGCGACATGACGTCGATTTCCGCAACGGCTTCATCCAGCACGACCGCGTCGGCCAGACCCGACTGGACCAGTCCTATGACTTCTCCATCGGAACTGACCCTGTAAGTTTCAATCCACCGAGGCCCGAC
Organism: Planctomycetales bacterium; assembly: GCA_030631085.1. GTDB lineage: Bacteria > Planctomycetota > Phycisphaerae > SM23-33 > SM23-33 > JAUWNJ01. Next base: position 1,429 of record DAOVLV010000322.1, read on the forward strand.
AATTTGCGCCAGCGCTTCGGCGTACTCACCGGCTTCGCCGTTGACCACCAGACCCAGCGGATTCACATGATTATCTTGTATTGCCCGGGCAACCATTTATCCGATACCTCGCCGAAGTGTAAATACACCTTGGCCGCTCCAACGTTGAGCAAGTCCGATGCCGCTATCGCTAACGTCTTTATTCGCCAAGCCTTAGCGGTGTAGGCTCAATTGGCGAAACTGTCAAATCCGCCGAAACACGCGAATGGAGTCTGTCAGAATCTGCTTAAGTGGCAGGTGCAGGAAAAGTATTTGGCATTCGGCATTGGGCATTGGTGGCACTGGGTTCGGTAAGGTTGTTCCTGTTTAATTTCAGGGTTCAGGGAAATTTCGAAATTACAGAAACAGAACGTTCAATAACCATCTGCCACCAATGCCAAATGCCGAATACCTTTCCGCAATCCTACCGAAATTTGAATAAAACCCTTGACGGGCGGAACGTATGAATCTATGTTACCTGTCTTTGGAGACACGCCGACGGTCGAACCGTTGCGTGTTTTGGGATTTTTTCGGACAAACGTTAACCCGCTCCGTCAAGAGTGAAAAACGGAGCATAGGGGAGGTGTATATTGGCAGAGAGTGTAATTCGCAATTTGATTGATGCCGGAATTCATTTCGGGCACCGCGTCAGCCGGTGGAATCCGAAGATGAAACCCTACATCCTTACCAGGCGCAACTCCATTCACATTATCGACCCGAAGGAGACGCTCAAGGGTCTTCTGACAGCCAGGAAGTTCTTCACCCAGTTGGCGGCGGATGGCAAGGATGTGCTGCTGGTCGGTACGAAGCGTCAGGCCCGCAAGACCGTTGAGACAAACGCGATGCGGGTGGGCATGCACTATGTGAACGAGCGTTGGCTCGGCGGGATGCTGACCAATTTCCCGACGATTCGCTCGCGACTTTCGAGGCTTGAGGAACTCGAAAAACTGGACGCCGACGGACTGATGGCCCAGCACAGTAAAAAGGAAGACGCTCGCCTCAGGCGTGAGATGCGCAAGATAAAGCGAAACCTCGAAGGCGTTCGAAATATGAACAAACTTCCCGGAGCCGTCTTTGTCGTCGATGCCAGTCGTGAAGTTATCGCATTGCGAGAGGCCCGCAAACTCGGTATCCCGACCGTGGCGCTGATAGACAGCGACAGCGATCCGGACACCGTCGATATTCCGATTCCCGGAAACGACGACGCAATGCGGGCGATTATGCTGATAACAAAGGAAATCTGCGACGCAATCGAGGTCGGAAAACTCGGGCGGACCGACAAGGCAGAAGATACGTCCGCTCCTTCGGAACCCGCTGCGCCGGCGCAGGTTGAAAAGCCCGCCGTCGAAGCCCAGGCCGAAACCGAACCCCCCCAGCCGCCACAGCCTCATGAACCACCGGCGGCACCGGCAGCACCGGTCGATGAAACCAAAGGCGACGAAAGTCCGTCCGCCTGATAAAGCGATAACAGTTCCCCCGACTAACCAAAAGAGTTCCATCCACTCACCGGGGTGGGGCTGAACAAAACAGAGAGAGCAAAAATGGCAGAGATAACGGCAAAAATAGTAAAGGCCCTGCGGGACGAAACCGGACAGGGAATGATGGACTGCAAAAAAGCGCTGACTGAAACCGGTGGAGATGTCGAAGCCGCCGTCGATTTGCTGCGCAAGAAGGGAATGGTCAAAGCCGAAAAGAAGGCTGCACGAGCAGCGGCAGAAGGACTTGTCGCCATTAATGAAACCGACGGGTCTGCGGTAATGGTCGAAGTTGTCTGCGAGACGGACTTCTGCGCCAGAAACGACGAATTCAAAGACATGGTCAAAAATGTGGCGTCCCTTGCCATCGGTGCACGCGACGGCGATGTTCAGGCCACTGATGAAATAACGGCAGC
>DAOVLV010000016.1 GCA_030631085.1 Planctomycetales bacterium
CCCGGAGGCGTCGCCTGGACGACCTTGTCCAGAAGCGTGCGCTGGATCGGCTATCTTGCTGCCGGCTTCTGCGTCGTATGGTTTTGCAGCCTGTGGGGCCGCAAGCAAGGCAGGATTCAGTCGTGGCTGGCTAATGTCGGTCTTTATTCGTACGATATTTACCTGTTCCATGTTATTGTGGGGCACGCGGTAGTGCTTGTTCTGATAAAATCAGGCATAGCGGCTGCTGCGGGCTGGCTGATTGTGCCGATTGCAATTGCGCTCACGATATTCATCTCGTGGGTTATTGGCTATTTCATCCGACGTTTACCGAAACTGGCGTTTGTCATGCTGGGGGTACCGCTAAAACGCCGCCCCAGGCCCGCCAAAGCACCGGCTGAACAGGCAAGAATCAAATGAAGGGACACAGATGCACATAGTCTATATCCATCAGCACTTCGCAACGAACGAAGGCTTCACCGGAACTCGTAGCTACGACGTCAGCCGACACCTTGTGGCTATGGGGCACCAGGTGACGATGATCTGCGGCATCGCGGACATTGGGGGGCTCAAGCCAATGCGCCGGTTCCAGATGTTTCGCCGAGACAACATAGACGGGATCAATGTCGTAGTCTGTAATGTGAAGTACTCCAATCACATGAACCCTCTGGCGCGGATGTGGGCGTTCTTTTTTTTCGCTGTCCTCGCGTCGATTGCAGGCAGCCTCGCTCGCAAGCCCGACGTAATCTTTGCCACACACACACCGCTTACCGTGGGATTCCCGGGTTATATAGCCGGCAGACTTCATCGCAGACCCTTTGTCTTCGAAGTTCGAGATCTCTGGCCCGAGGCGCTGGTCGTCTCCGGGGAGCTCAAACCAGGGCCAATGCTATGGGTGATGAGCGCAATGGAGAGATTTTTTTATAGGACAGCAACAAGAATCCTGGTGGTCTCCCCTGGATTCGAGAAGCGGCTAATAGAGCGGGGATATCCGGCTGCAAAAGTTAAAACCGTGCTTTTGGGAGCTGATGGCGAATTGTTTAAGGATGCTGCCGCAAATCCCGATTTTCGACGCAACTACGGTCTTGACGACGCCATGGTTGCGATATTCACCGGCGCTCACGGTTGGAGCAACGGTCTGGACTACGTACTGGATGCCGCAGCCCATTTGAAGAACCGCGACGATATCCGAATCGTGTTCCTCGGCGAGGGTCGGGAGAAACCTCGCCTCAAGGAGCGGTGCAGGAAGGAAGAACTGCATAACTGTCTTTTCATAGACGCAGTGCAGAAAAAGCAACTGCCCGGCATCCTCGTGTCCTGCGACGTGGGTTTAATGATACTACGTCACATAGGCAAGCCGCGGCCGGTTACGCCAAACAAGGTCTTCGATTACATGTTCGCGGGCCTACCGACCATTGTGAATTTCCCCGGCTGTACAAGAGAAATGGTTGAAACCGACGGCACGGGCATAGGCGTGGACCCGGAAAATCCTCTGGACATGGCACAAAAACTGGAAGAATTGGCCCAAAATTCGGAAAGGCGCCGCGAAATGGGTCGTCTCGCACGGGAAACGGCATACCGCAAGTACACCCGAAGGGCGATTGCCGCGCAACTGGTAAAAACACTTGAGGATGTCTGCCGGGGGCAAGGATGATCCGCTCGTTCAAACCACCTCGAATCCTCATCACTGAAGCCGGCGCAAGGGCAGCAGTCGGCATCGTGAGATCCCTGCTGCGACTGGGAATGGAAGTTTACACAGCATCCGATCATCGGTGGTGCGCCGCGTTTAACGTTCGTGGACTGCGCCACAAGGTCCGTTACGACCCCATCTCATCCAACACGAACGGATTTGTCGATTGGCTGGTGGAGTTCCTTAAAACCCATCCAATGGACGCGCTGATCCCGCTCGGAGATTTGGGAGTAGCCGTCGTCGCAGAACACCAGTCCATCATCTCCAAGTACACCCGTTTGTTAATGCCCTCTTGGGAGAACTTTACCAGCGCTTATGACAAGATTCTCTGCAACCGCGCTGCCGAAAGGGCAGGGATCCCGATCCCCGCCAGTTGGTATCCCGATGAGGAAGGCCTCGACACCGTGCTGAAGAAAGGCAGGTATCCTCTTGTTATCAAGCCCGCAGTAGGTGTGGGGGCTCGAGGTATCGTGCATGTGGAATCAGCACACCATCTGCAGCGCGCATGGCAAGTATGCGCGCAAAGCCGGCATCGATATTTCGTCCAAGAGTGCCTCTGTTCTTCCGGGAAGCAATATGTTGTGGATGCGCTTCTAGACCGCACCGGACGCACTATTGCCTTGGTCAGCAGCGAAAAGATCAGATTCTTCCCTCTCAAGGGTGGAGCAAGCACGCTCAGTCGATCTGTGCCTGGAGTAAATCTGGCCGAGGCCTCCGAAAGACTTCTGAAGTCCATCGGTTACGTGGGCGTAGCCAACCTGGATTTCATGGAAGATGTGCGAGATGGGCAAACAAAACTCCTTGAGATAAATCCCCGCTTTGGGGAAATGCACAACATTTGCCAAGCCTCTGGTGTGGATCTGACCGGACTCTACTGCCAAGCGGTACTTGGTAAGACTCTCCAACCACACCTGGAATACACCGAGGGCAAGTACCTTCGCTTTATGCCGTCCGACATGATGTGGTTTCTTAAGTCATCGGACCGTTTCAGAACTAAGCCCGGGGTTTTAGAATGTCTGCTGCGTGAGGAAATTACCCACACGTTGTTTGCCGGCTCCGACTTTGGGCCATTAATCGGTTATACGTTAGAAAACCTGATGTTGCTGGCTAATCCAAGACGGTTTTCATATCGCTTTCGGCGATGATGAAAACGCTACATAAATCAAACCACCTGGTGGACAAAAACGAAGAATGACAAACGCCCTGACAATCGACGTCGAGGATTACTATAGCGTCATGATGCGCGATTGGATGGGCGTGGATGGCCCGCCGACCGAGGCAGTGGTGCGCAATACGTTGCGCATTCTGGAAATTCTTGACGAGCATGGCGTCAAGGCGACGTTTTTCATACTGGGCGAAGTAGCCGAGACGTTTCCGCAACTCGTGCGGGAAATTGCCGCTGCCGGACACGAAATCGGAGTGCACGGATTTTATCACCATCAAGTTTTCAAACTCTCCCGCGACGAGTTCGGTCGGGAGGTCGGCGACACGAAGAAACTTCTTGAGGACATCACCGGACAGGCTGTCGAGGGACATCGTGCGCCGGCGTTTTCCATCGGGCCGGATACGCAATGGGCCTTGGAAGTGCTGGCCGAAGTTGGCTTCAGGTACGACAGCAGCATTTACCCGATTTCCGGCAGGCGTTACGGCTGGCCCGGATTTCGGCGGGATATTCACGAGATGTCGCTACCGAACGGCGCGACGATTATCGAAGCGCCTCTATCGACTGTTCGGATTTTCGGCAAGGCGCTTCCCGCTTGCGGGGGGGGATATTTGCGTCATTTCCCTTATTGGTACACCCGCTGGGCGATGCGGCGGATTCAGCGACTTCGCCCATCTATTGTGTACATACATCCATATGATAGCGACACAGACCCTCCCCCGGCAGATTTCCAGACAATCCTGGAAACCACGGCAGGACGGCTCGAGAAAGTCCACGTCTTTGCACTGCGCAAACGCCATACGGTTGAGCACAAACTTGTCCGCTTGCTGAGCGAATTTCGGTTTGCTCCGTTGCGAGACGTGATTGGTCAGACATTGTTGCCAAACCGGCTTGTTGAGTGTTAGGCATTCGCGTTAAAATTGCCCGGTCATTCGACGATATTTTTCCGGGAAAAGTATTTGCATGACAAACGGCATCGGCCCTCTCAGGCGCGTCACTGCTGGGAAGAGAACCGGCTGAAAGCCGATGCCGGTTTTGAATTTCTCCAAATGCGCCACGTTTGACTTGATTGCATAATGTGCCGACTTCACACCATGCAGTTCGCGGGCGGCCATTATGAAAACAAACATCACGGCGTCATTGACATTCGTATGCAGCATCTCACTTCGGGAGGCAATGGTGTCAACGTAAGCCGTCCGGCCTATGATTTTTGTTATCAGGAACCCGGCCACTCGGTCTGATTCCCGTTCACGGCCGATTATTGTTGCTGTCAATGAGTTACGATGTCTGGGGCACTTTCCAGTTTGGGCGATGAAACATCTTGACAGTACAATATGCGTGTCAGTAGAATGCGGGAGCGTGAAGCAAGCCACCCTAGCTCAAAAGATAGAGCGCGCCCTACGTTTGGGTGAGATTCAGGTGCGAGTCCTGGGGGTGGCTTTAGGGAGCCTGGTATTTTTACGATGGCACGCCGTTTAGTCGTCGCCGGAAGTAGATTCTTTCTTGCGATCAAACCGCCCTGTCATACGGTTGTACTTGTCTGGAAAAAACAGTCGAAGTGCTGAGCCGATACCCCACCGTAAGTGTGTTCTGGCTGGGTAGGGATATGCTTCAAACCCCATGCCAGCCTTGAATCGCTCCAGCGCCTTCACGTGAGACTGGATTGCATAATTCACCTTCGTCACACCCGGAATTCGCCCGGCATTGATAAGGAATGCGTAGATGATGGCGTCGTTGAAGTTGGAGTCAAGCTTGTCGGTCCGGCAGGCGATTGTGTCCCCGTGCGCGGTATCTCCAATGATCTTCGTGCTAAGGAAGCCGACCACCTCTCCCGATTGCTTGTCTCGACCGATAATGATCGATACCCCTGGGCACTCCGACGCCATCTGCCATGTCTCTGTAAAGGTGTCCTTGTTGACGGCGTGCCTCCACCCGGTCCTGGTTGTCAGGTCATTCCAGGCAACATGGCAACCAGACAGAAGGTCAACATTGTGGCTCTCGAAAATCTCGAACTGGCAATTCTTGATCCCCCTGCGAATTACCTTTCGGCGATTCTTGGAGAGGCTGCCTGAACCATAGTTTGACAGGTTACGGATCGAGTTGATGCACAAGTGACTGTCGGCCGCCGCTTCATTCGCTACAACGTGCTGGTAGCCTAGAAACGCTTTCCGGAACGGGAGCGAGACCTGGGCTGGATCCAGCGGGCGGAAGCACTCCACCATCCAGCACAAGCCTGGTTTGACCTGATACCACCAGACACCATTAGCATCACAAAACGGAACAGAGAAGTTGCCAAACATCTTGCTTGTCCCCTGGTGCCACCAGAAAGGAAGTTTTTTAATCCTGCAAAGAGCGCGACAGTGTTCTTCCACGCTGCATGAGTTGAGTGCAAGTTGTGGCGCGTCGATTTCTGTTGGCTTGCTGATCATAACGAACTCACTTATAGAGGTTCTCGTAGCAGGGTTGCAATATCCTTTAGTTTTTTCGGCGAGATCGGAACATCTGTCGGCAAATGTATAACCGATACGTTTGCCGCCTCGGCATTGGGGCATTGCCCGCGATACCCGATCGCCGCGAGCTGCTTGCCCTCCAGAGGGTGTGCGGGGCTGTCGTACCAACCGGCGAGATCGACGTTCAGTTTTGCGGCAATGTCGAGCACCGTAGGCTTATTCTGCCTTCGTAGCGGATAACGCAACAGGACGCATTCGGCCTCCGGAGGCAAATCGAGCCGGGGTACTCCGACCGAAGCAAGCGCTTCGGCAATAATCTCGGTGTTGGCAAGTCGAGCCGCCATGTGCTTCGGCCAGCGGCGCACCTGCTTCAGCCCCGCTCTTGCTAACAGCGGCCCTGCACACTGCACGAAACCTTCGGAATTGGAAAAGTCAATATCGGCTGGGAACGACCCGCGCGTCAGGCCCAACCGGCAGGACAGATGATACGCCTTGCGCAAAAGGCGAAAAGTACTGGGACGTACAAACGTGCGGCGTAAAAAACGCTGTCCTGAAAGCGAGATGTCAGATGCTTTCGACATCGTCCTCGACTCACGCTGCAAGACCTCGTCAACTTTTGCGGCGAGGTCCGCATCGTTGATCGTTAACATCCCGCCCTGACCGGTCGAGTAACTCTTGCCCCACTGACTGGAGTAGATAGCAGCCGAACCGAACGAGCCCACGTGTTTGCCTTTCCAGCGGCTACCTAAGGCGTGGCAGCAATCTTCCACCACAGAAACGCCGTTGGTCTCCGCCCAAGCCAGAACCTTGTCAAGTTGCGAGGGAACCCCAAAGGTGTACTGTGTAATCAGAACTCTGATTCGACCGGATGGAAGTTTCCCCAGAGACTCCGGGGATATGTTAAGCCACTCATCCACGTCGAGGAACTCGCAGGCCGCTCCTGTTCGCAAGACCGCCTCGGACACACTCATACAACTGTATCCGCAGATGCCTACGCGGTCACCGGGCCCGACTCCGAGGGCCTTGAGGACGACGTACAAACCCATTCGGCCCAGCGCAAAAGCACGAGCTTGCGGCGCAACGACAAGCCGTGCGAATTCTCGTTCATATGCGCAGGTCAGTTTGGTCATGATTCCTTCTCTCTGCTTGCGAGCGTGTCGATGACCTTGCGATAGCGATTAATAAGCAGCCTGTGGTGGTACCCCTTCCCTACAAGATTTGCACCTATGCGTTCATAGAAACGATTCGCTGAAACATTGTCCGCCTCGGTCAAGATCGCGTATTCACCGACCAATCCCATGCAACGGAACCGGCTTTCCATACTCTGCACCAGCCGATATGCCACCCCTGTCCCGCGGGCATTTGAGCGAACCGCAATCAAGAGCAGTTCCGCATCGGGCAGATCAAGTTCGTCCCCGTGGCGTTTGAGCCTTTCTGTCATGCCTCGAATAATCCAGACCAACACGCGCGGCGACAACAGACGCCATCCTGCCGCAGCAAGCAGGGACAACCGATGCTGTTTCAATACACTGCTGTAGCTCTCGCTGCGATGCAGTGTGCCGACGATCACACCTTGCACCTGACCGTCTCCGCCTAGTCCCACTAACGAGCAAATGTCCTCACGTTCCGCCAGCCATCCGAAGAACCTAGCTATAAATTTCTTGCCCAATGCGCAGAAGATAGCGTGAGGGATTCCATCTTCGTAAAGCTCAGCCAAGGCAGCGAGATCCTCTTTGCGTAGGTCCTGAATTATGATTTCGTCCGTCACTGAAAGGGCTCCGAGGCTCCTGCTGTTCACCATGATCGCATTCTGCAACAAATAACCACCAAGAGTTATTCCGCTGACGCCGCAACGGCTCAATGGAGAGACCTAGACTCGAACCAGGATTCCCGTCGGCAAGCCGACGGCGCCTTCCCAATTAGGCAACTTCCCCTTTCCGGAACATCTCGTCTGATTCATAACAAACTTTATCAAAATCGCAACAGAGTGTAAATATCAATCGAACTGCATTCTTCCGCCGGACAGCCTGGATATTTCGGACGCCAGTTCCGGGTAATCATGGCCGGTTAGTAAAATTGCGCTCTCCGGCCGGGTAGGGTCGAAGTGCTTCACCGCTAAATTATGATCTTTCAACCGAACAACAGTAATGACAGAAGTTGGCATACTCAATAAACCTGTTGCTATGACAGTTGGTGATTGGGTTTTTTGACCGTAATACAACGATTCCCAGCCTTCGGGTTCAAGAGTTTCCTGGTCTGTGATGAATTGACGAGACATCTGGTCCGGCGAGTGAACTGCGATTGTGATTTCCCTGCCGGCGATGTTCGCACGACAGGTATTGCCTTCTTCTCGCCAATCGGCCTGGCAAAGCCGCCAGCGCAGGGCGATTTCGTGTTCGCCGGAGCCGAGGATGTCGTCGATGATGATGTAAGTATCGTCTATTCGGCAAATGCTGCGACGGTGGACAACCCGGCCGGGGAGGCGACGGTAGCCGTAGTGCTCGCCCTCGAAAAAGCCAACCCGCCCATCGTCCGACGTCTCAAATCGCAACAGGTGAGATTCAGTCCACTTGAACCACAGGAACCGTGGCCCTTTGACCATCTGGTCTGCCCCGTCAATCTCGACGGTGTTATGGGCGGCTGTCGATGGGAAATAATGCTGCCAGGGTTGCTCGCAGTTATACATGTAAGAACCGGCGTCGCGGAGGACGTTCACGCCGCCCATCCACAAGTCCACGTGGAGCATATCGCACTGGCCTGGCCGGTCGCGGTAACTGTGGCAGCGGGTCATTGCATGGGAATCCGGTCCTCGGAGAATGTAATAGCCTCCGTTCGGCGCAGCGAATGAAGACTTGCGTTTTTGCGTCTGAACGGGTGCATCCAGCGATTCGGGTCCGAAGAGACGGAGCATCTTCTCGTCCCAAGGCCCCGGCTCGAAGCATCGCTTGCGATGCAACAGATAGTGCGCCGCCTGTGCAACGGAACGGTAATCGAGATAATCGCAAGTCGATAGCGGCAGGACGAGCGCACCGTCGTTCGCGCCGTAATTCGGCACTCGCCCACTAATCGAGTCTATCATTTCGACCAGCCATTTCGTCGCCCGTTCAAACCGGTCATAGATGACGGGCGGCAATTGTTCGTCATTCAACTGCGCTAAACGGCAAGCCCATAGCAGATCGTCCATCATTACGCGATGGTAGTTCAGGCTGTGTTGGACGTACGAACCGTCGTCATAAATCTGGCGTTTGACTTCCGCGGCGAGGATTTTTCGTCCGCGTCTGCGCCACTTTCCCGCCTCTTTGAATTCCGGAAAAAGCAATCCGACCGTCCACAGACCGACGGCCTCACTGATACCGTGGTTGTTTCCCTGTGAGCAAGCGGCGTTGATGTTGATGCTGATATGTTTTCCCGTCTGCCAGGCAAGACGACTCAACGCATGAAGTCTTTCGTTCGTGGTCGAAGGACTTTCAAGCGATGCGAATGCTCCGAACAGCATTGCCATCAGGCGGAAAGTCATCTCCTGCCCACATCTCCAGGCGACGGACAGTTGCGGCGGGTTCTGCTCTGCCCAGGCGTCGAACATTTCCCAGAAGGCTTTGGCCCATCTTTCCTCGCCGCTGCGGGCGTATGCGCGGGCGAAGTAATAAGCCAGCGAAAACCGCGACGGCTCCCAGACGAACTTGATATCCGCCTTTCCGCCCAGCGAATCAGGTCCGTCAAGCCAGTGCCGACCCGCTTCCCACTGAAGATCGTGTACGGAATCACGGTTGAAATCCGGTGGCCAACCGGTCTGACCGAACCGCTTGCTGAAAAACAGGTATTCGCCGTCCAATGCTTTCTGGCAGATATGCTTCACCCGCTCTGCCCACTCTTCTTCACCGCAGACCCGTTGCAAATTTTCATTCGGAGGAGGCGGAAAGAATCGCTTCGCTCGCTCAGCCCATAGTTCACCCTGTTGAGCCACCGCCGCAGTGCACTCGGCCTTGAAGGCCTCTTCGGAAAACCGCTCGGGTGAGAGACGTTTCCGGAGCAGGCCGGACCGCACACGGAACGCCTGCAATAATCGGCGAGGCAGGTTGTCCCACCCGACGCCCTTTGCTGTCCAATAGAGTCTTGCGAGATGATTCATGCTTTTTATGAGCCAATATCGGCAACGGCATCGATTAACACGGACTTGACGCGGGCAACGTGCTCGACCGTCAGATTCGCAAAGAACGGCAGGGCGATGGTCCGGGCGGCAATCTTTTCGGTTATGGGGAAATCGCCCGGCTTCGTGCCCAACATTTCCATAATATACGGCTGGTGGTGAATTGGTACGAAATAGTTGTTGCATCCGATGCCGGCGGCTCGGAGTTTTTCGATTATCGCGTCGCGGTCGGATTGTGTGAAATTATCGGCAAGGCGAATGACATAGACGAACCAACTGGCGTTTTCGCGTTCGGCCATCGGTGGTAAGTGGATTTCTTCGATGTCGGAAAGGGCGTCGTTGTACATTTCCGCTGCCCGGCGGCGCTTTTGGAGTATTTCATCCAGGCGCTGCATCTGCACCTCGCCGAGCACCGCGGTAATCTCGCTCATTCGATAGTTATACCCCAGCCGGGCGTGTGAAAGCCACGCTTCGGTCGCCCTTCCTTGATTGCGCATCGAGACGCACAAATCTCGCATTTCCTCATTATCGGTAACGATCATCCCGCCTTCGCCGGTGGTTATCTGCTTGTTCGGATAGAACGCGAACGTGCCGCAATCGCCGAAATTTCCCGCCGGCCGGCCTGACAAAACTCCGCCCAATGCCTCGCAGGAATCCTCTATCATCAACAGATTGTGCTCTTTGGCGATTCGCTCGTATTCGTCAAAGCGGGCCATGTTGCCGAATACTTCGACCGGCAGAATGGCCTTTGTTTTCGGCGTGATCGCGGCTTCGATTGCAGCAGGGTCCATGTTGTACGTTTCCGGGTCGATATCGACAAAGACCGGCCTGGCACGCTCGAAGAGGATGCAGTTAGTCGTGGAGATGAACGAGAACGCCGTGGTGATTACTTCGTCGCCTTCTTCGATTCCCAGGGACTTGACGCACAAGTGCAGACCTGACGTTCCGGAGTTGACGGCGACGCCATATTTCCTGCCGGACCTCTTGGCAGCAGCGGCCTCAAACGCCTCGGTGTGCGGGCCTATGCTCAGGCGGTCGGATTTCATGACCTCAACGACGGCGTCGATTTCAGCCTGCGTGATGTCCGGTGCTGATAGGGGAACCGCTTCGCTCATGTAACCTCACTCTCTACTGAAGTATTTTCCCGGCGAGCCATCTCGCCTTACCATCTTCTGCCGCATTCCAGAGGCTTGACGGTATAAAATTTGTAATTTGGTCCGACACCGAAGGTTACGCCCACGACGGCAACATTTTTCAAAACCGGTACGGAGAAGATGACTCCGAACCTTTCGGTCTCGGCGAGATTGTCCCGGAATTTCTGCGAGAATTCGGAATTAATGCGGCTCCTCGATGCCTGGGAATCATAATAGAAATACACCTGCTTTTTCCCGCCGACGTTGTAGAAGATGTACGCGCCCTTGTGAGACACGCTCCTTCCTGTGTTCAGAAGCAGTGTTGGTTTGAGGTTTTTGATAATGGAAGCGTCTCTGAATTCGCGGTCGATTTTGCATTGTACGTGCATCAGGACGGTGTCCCGCCCCGGCACAAAGAGTCCCGTAACGTTCCTTGCGCCGCGTTTCTTTGAGCGGAACAAGTCGGCTACCAGACCGTCGATGAGCGCCTTCTGCAATCTTCCGTCGGTAATCCGTATCTGTTTTATCGCTTCCGGTCGAGGGTCTTCTTTGAGGCGAACCCTTATCCCGTCGGGAAGTTGTCCTCTTACTTTGACGACCTTCGGATTGAAGAGTCTTCTGCCCGTACCGAACGGAAGCAGCTTCGTCTCCCCCAGGACAGGTTTGACGGATAGGGCAATCTGGACGCTTTTACCTTTTTTATCTTTCTCGATTGCTTTGGGCAGCCCCTTTTTGGTTACCGGCGGCATCGTAACTTTAGCCGTCCGTCTAAAGACGATGTATTGAGGCTTCTGGTCGCTGGGGATGCGATAGAGCCAATCCACAGCAAGCCTCGACGGTCCGCCCTTTGCCAGCCAGGGACGCGCGACGGTAATGTCGCCTATCTGCGTGATGAGTTTATCGGAAACGGACGTATTGACCTGCCACTTACCAGAATAGGTCAGGTATCCGACAGGATAGAAACTCCTTCCCGATTCGCAAACCATGCGGAAATGGGTAGCCGGAAGACGCCACCAGTTGTCATCTTCGTTGCGGGCGGATTCGTCAATACTCACACGAATCAACAGGATTTTCGTTCCGTCTTTCTCCGCCTGCGAAAGCAGGGGATACTCCGGAGTCGGATCCTGGATAAGTGGTATTTCCTTTTTGAGCCTCGCCCTGTCAACGGCGGGAAGTTTCGCAAGATAGTCATCATCCGGGAGTTGGACGATATAAGCGCCGGTTATTTCTATCGCGTCGTCCGGTGTCGATGCCCGTGCGCCTTTGAGGCGGTTGCGCAGGCAGAAACTCTCCAGCATCAGGTCGTCGTGGACGGCGCTGAATTTGTTCCCGCCGGACATTATCGGCCTTAAAGGTCCGTCCGAGAGGTGTTTTGCCGTTGCCAGCGTAAATCTCGACGCCCATCTCGGCGGTCCGCCGTCTTCGACGCCAAGCCCGCTGTTATATGGTTGCCATCCGATGATCGATGCGGGCATCGGGAGCAACTGGAAGATAATCATAAACATGCCTGTCATGATCATCGCGGTAATAATCCCGAACACCCCCCCACCGATACGATCAGGCCACATCCCAAGCACAACGTTTCCGCCGATAAGACGGTCGAAGAGGATCCGCAGCAGAAACAGCGGGATAACGAACATCACCAGAAGCGCCGAAGGATCAGCCGCAGCGCCGAGCCGGCCGGCGAGAAGACCACCCAACGGTTCGTAATAGTTCAACGCGACCACCGACGTCAGCACCGTCAGGATCGCCATTATCATCGCGCTGAAGCAGCCTTGTATCGCCTGATAAAAGGCTATCCCGAGGATCAGTAGTGTGATGAATATGATTATTACCATCGGACAACTCTCCAATTGTCAATTGCCGATTTCCAATTGCCAATTGAAAGCACACCAGGGAACTCTTCTTTTCAATTGGCAATTGGCAATTGAAAATTGGCAATCACTTTTTCTTCGATACTCGAATGACTTCTTCGATACTGGTTACGCCGGCGATTACCTTTCGCAGAGCCTGTTCCTGGAGGTATAGCATTTTATTTTTCCGGCAAGCGGCTTTTATGCG
>DAOVLV010000177.1 GCA_030631085.1 Planctomycetales bacterium
CGTGATCAATGCCTTCGCCGGTGTCCAACTGCTCCAGCCCCTGTTCGATTTTCATCTGGACGTACAATTCATCCATGATATCAGCGACCGACACATCACCGGGAAGCCGGGAGATAATTTCAACTGCTCTTTCCTTAGTCGTCATCGCATGAACTTCCTTATGCAGCGCCCAAAAACGCCACTACTTTATTATACAATCTCCGGGATTGCTTGAGAAAGACAAAAAACCACCTTACCCCCCATTCCGGGCGGGTTGAGTCAGCGGTGAAGGTTCCTGCCGGCGCGGATTGAGGTCAAGCGGGATGCAGGCGAGGAGGAACTCGGCGGCGGCTTTACCGTCTTGACGCAAAAGGTGGATTTCGTCCTCTACGGGCCGGCGGAGCGCATCTTCAACTACCGAGGCAGAGTCCGACACTGCCGACAGCGGTTCTGTCGTAAAAAGCCAAGCCGATGATTCGGCGCCTCGGCCGTTGATTGGATGTGTGTTTTGTGGAGTCGTCTGGAACCTCGAATAGAGAAATATGCCAACGGCAAGCACTACCATCGCCGCAGCAGTCCAGGCCACTGCGGGGCGCCACAGGTTCAGCCGCCTCGCCGCCACCGTAGATTCACCGGACGATTCCCGGACAGGTCGGCACCGGCGCAGTATCTCCTCGTGCAGTTTCGGCAAGACGCTAAGATCACCCAGGTATGCCTCGTCGTTCAGCCGTACCGCCATACCCAGGCACTGTTGGCGAAAGTGTGCGCATTCCCGGCAACGCCGGACGTGCCGGTCCACCAGCCATGGCAACGGTTTGACCGTATCCATAGACCGCGAAATAAACCATCTATGCAGGATGCAGAACATTATCGGCCTCCCTTGATCCGACCGGCTGGGCATGGCGCACCAGCCAGTCTGTCTGGAACCTCGACCGGTCGCAACTTCCGCGCCAGGCACGACCGACCACGAAATAAAAGCACCTTTACATGGGTCTGTGTCTTATCCATTACTTGTGAAATCTCCTTCACCGACATCTCCTCGGCGTATCGAAGCCACAAGGCCAGATGCTGATTTTCCGAGAGCACTTCGGCCGCCAAGGCCCAAAGATTTTCCTTTTCTTCCCGTCCGGAAACGATTTCAGCCGGGTCCGTCTGTCCGGGCCTAAGGTTTCGGGAGGACGGGAGTAATTGTTCTTTCGACTTGCGAAAGTGGCTGCACGCCAGGCGTGAAGCGATGGTGAACAGCCAGGTGGTAACTTTCCACGCCGGTTTGTACAACTGTATCCTCTGGTAAGCCCGCGCGAACGTCTCCTGGAGCAAATCCTCGGCATCCTGCACGTGCCCGGTGCGACGGACGAGGAAACGCAGCAGTCGGTTTTCGTGCCGGCTCACTAACTCTCCGAAACACGCCGAAGAACCCGCCTGTGCGCGGCAGGCGAGTTCTTCGTCGCTAAGTGCAGACAGTTCATCCGGAGATAACGGTTTCGATCCGGCCATAGTGCTTCCTATTGAGAATCGTCTTCCTTCTCATCCTTGCCGGCGGCATGTTTTTCCTTCATACCGGCATGTATCAGGGTCAGGGCATCTTCGACCGGATACTTGATGCTCACGGAGACGCTTTTGTCCTTGCGGCTAATCTCGGTCGCCTTGGCTATCTCGGCTATTTTCCTGGTCTTCCCGTTGTTCTCTTCTTCGTGTCCGAACAGCACCATTGCCCGTATGCCCTGTGCCATCATATGTATATTCACGGCATCTTCTTCCGTGGTCATCACTAAATCGAAGACAGCAAAGATGTTCTTTTCGGCTTCGCCCAACTCGAATCGCGCGCTTTTGGCTTTCTTCAAAAAGGCGGCATGCCGCTTCTTTTTCCCAGTGGCCTTTTTCTTGAGAGCATCCGCCATTTTATCAATGCCGGTTACGGCTGCGACCATGAACGAACCCTTGGAAGGGGTAAGCATCTCGGTCAGCGGATTGTCCTTGGTAAGAGGCTTTGCCTTGCCATCCAACAGGTCCAGTGTCTCCTTGATACGGGTCAGGTCCGCGCCGGCGACGACGATACCGTCGCTATGGAAGCAGGCGAGCCGTTTACCTGCCTTTTTGGCGCGTTTGGGCCTTTTTTTAGGGGTGAAGGTGTAGATCGTGTAGTCGCCGTAGGTCTGGGTGGGGCTGTTGTCGGTGATGTCAAGCACCTTCATAATTTCATCTTCAGTATATCTGTGGTCAGCCACCGCCACGGCGTCCGTCTCCTTGCTGGTCGGGCCGTACAGCGTCAGGGACTTCAATTTGCCGAGAATCTCCCAAAACTTAACGGCCTCTTCCACGCGCTCTTTCGGCACGGGAGAGTCTTCGGCGGAGATCATCTCCAGTATTCCCCCAGCGACCGCCGAGTTGGTGATTGCTTCAATGTTGAAGTGCACTGCCCACTTGGCAGTATCCGGAATTCGGTTCTTGACCGGAGGTCCGGCCACTGCCCATGAACTCCCCATGACAAGCGCAACAACCGCTAAAATCGCTCGTTTCATCATCTCTGAATCTCCTTCTTGTCCGTCGGGTTCGATACGTTGGTTCTCGTTGAACCAAAACCACCCCCTTATACGCTTCCGGTGCGGAAAAGGTTACACCCGACGTCGGCCCCCCGGAATCACGCCTCCCTTGAGTATATCAGCGCCGGAAGCGGCCGAGAACGACGGGTTCGTGCCGATGCTTCCCATGTTCACCGCCGAGGTATTCCTTTGCATCCAGCGGGAATTATTTCTTTTTCCGCTTCTTTGCGCCTTTGCCTTTGCGGGCGGCCTTGAGTCTCGAAGCAAGATTGAACAGCCTGGTCGGGTTGTCCACGAAGAGCCAGCCGGCGGTCTCTCTGGCCCGGTCGAGATCGAACACTCCCTCATCGACCTTCTGCGCCAATGCCGACGCAACATTCTCGCGGGCAAGTTTTTGATGGCCGTAAACGCCATCGACAAAAGCGTAATCGCCTCCGAAGGCGCTGATCTTGTTGGCCGGTACGGCGTCCAGCCACTCCACCAGGCCACGCCGGGCAGCCTCCGGAGAAATAATATGTCCCCAGCACATGTCGATGAACACGTTGCGGAAATTCTTCGCCAGGTTCGACAGTTCCATCAGGTACGGGTAGCCCATGTGGAAAATGTCGAACTTCACGTTCTCATACTCCAGGAACAGGTTGGTCAGGTGGACGGGATTGGCGTCGGCAATGACGTTGCCGCTTCCTTCCTGAATCCCGGTGTGGAACTGAAACGGCAGACCCCGCCGGTCGGCTAGACCGAGCAGGTAATGCATCATGTGATCCTGAAAGGACTTGCCGATTTTGATGTCGCCCCGCTTGTCGGGGGAGTGTTCTTCGGCGAACAGTTCATTGAAGTCGCGTTCCGCCTCGGCTGCACCGGCTTTGCCGAAGTGCAATGTGCGTTTGTACGCCAGCCCGCATTTGAGCGTTACACACCCCTGATGGTCAAATGCCTGCTCAAGCCGACGCCTCATCGCCTCTTTCCAGTCGTCGAGGCTGTGGACGGAGATGTCGAGTTCCAGGCCGACCCGCACGATGTCCCGGCGGTGTACGGGGCAGATAAATTCATCCAGCCGAACCGCCGAGGCGAAGAACTCCCGATCGCAGTCGGGATCGGAATCCACGATGGACAGCGCGATGCGGCTCTTGTCTTTCAGGACGTACTTATAATGTCCGCCCTTTTCGCGTGCGGCGACGAAGGCTTCGTTCAGCGGACCGATCGTCCTGCCGTTAACGCCGTCGATGCCGTACAGGCCGCACGCCGCCAGGTCCAGCGACCGGCCGTAGCCTGTGAACCGCGCGGCATGCCAGTACGGCTCGACAATCTTCCAGCGTTTCAGCAGGTCCCGCGACGAATCCCGCACGATTTCCAGCGCATCAGCCGACAAGCCCGCCGAAACCAGGTCGCTCGAGAAATAATGCGCCAACCACTCGCTCAGCACGTCCGTTTCTTTCGGACGATCCGCCTCCATCGGCAGATGCTCATGTGTATCTATAATGTTCAGACCATCGATATACTCCAGCAACTGCTCGTATGCAGACATCGTGTTCTCCTCTTGATTTTCTGTGCATACATCCGCAAGCATTATCTCATTCGTCAATCGCAAATTTTCACAGATACTTTTCCACCAGTACGCCGAGTTTCTTTTTCGCGTCGGGCGAGATCATTTCCCTGTTGGACCAAATCGCCATCTCAAGTGCGCTGTGGGCGGGTGAGGGAATATCGGCGATTTCGCTGAAGCGTCCCACGGCCGATTTTATCAGTTCAATGGCGTTTTTTGTGGCTTCGGTCAGATTACCTATGATTTCCTTGAGAAGTTCGTGTTTGTCGAGTTCGGTTGGGTGAGGGCGCCAGCAGTCGTAATCGCTCGGTAGGGCGACCATCGCGTATGCTATCTCGGCTTCGCGGGCGAGTTTCGCTTCGGGCATGACCGTCATTCCGATAAGGTCTCCGCCCCACGCGCGGTGCATCTCGCTTTCCGCCCGGGTGGAAAATGTCGGCCCTTCCATGCAGACGTACGTCCCGCCGTCGTGAACTTTGGTTTGTATGGTATCGGAACAGCAGCCGAGCAGGTGCTTCCGCAGGACCGGGCAGAACGGCGAGGCGAATTCGACGTGAGCAACCAGGCCGTCATCGAAGAATGTCGGCGCTCGACGGTAAGTCTTGTCGATAACCTGGTCGGGGATAACTAGGTCCTTCGGGCGGATTTCCTCCCGCAACGAGCCGACAGCGCCTGAAGCGATAATGTGCGTACATCCAATGGCCTTGAGGGCGTAGATATTGGCGCGATAGTTGACCATCGACGGATTGACCAGATGTCCGGCTCCGTGGCGATTCAGCAGCGCGACTGTAACGCCCTGCCAATCGGTTTCAATAATAACGTTGGACGGGTTTCCAAACGGCGTGCTGACATTGAGAGGCTTACCTGCGCCTTCGGCGCAGATCGCATCGCCAAGCCCGCTACCTCCGATAATCCCGATTTTTACATTCGCCATATCAGAAATCTCCTCAACGTTACTATTTCCCGGGTTCGAACAGTTCGTGCATTGTCGCATCCAGGCTTCGGAATGGAACGGTTTTTACTTTGGGTTTGTCCAGCGTACCGGTAACTCGCACTGTCATTAATTGACTGGCGAGTCCCTCCAACACTTCGCTCAATGCCGCCAGA
>DAOVLV010000431.1 GCA_030631085.1 Planctomycetales bacterium
ACCTGAAGCAGTCAATCAAGGACGTCATAGGTTTTCTAAAAGAAATCGGCTATGAGGTTCAGCCCCTTCAGATGGACGAACAGGGCGCGGAAACAAGCTTTGAAGAGTGCTCGCACATATACGCCGCAAGATTAGGGGTCCCAAACAGGCCCAAAGCGATCAGGAAAGAGATAGGCGACCTGAACGACGGAATGTCTGCTGGCACACTCAGCGTCGCTACGATACAGAAGCCGAAGGAATTCAAGGAAGAACGGAAGCGGACAAGCAAGAACTGGACGAGAGAAACAGGAGACTGAAAATGCCAATTTTTGAGTATCAATGCAAAAAATGCGGACACGTAACGGAGTTTCTGGAACAGGCCGGCAGCAGAAAGGCCCATGCGTGCGAGAAATGTGGTTCCAGCAAGACCGAGAAGGCTTTCTCGACTTTCGCCGCGAAGTCCGGCGGCTTTTCCTCGGGCGGGTCGAGCTGCCCGACAGGAACCTGCCCGCTTTCATAACACAAGAACGTAGAGCGGGAATACATAAGTCGAAAAGACCATAGGGATAAAAACCGTGACGGAGACTATTGTAGTTGTAGGCGGTGTGGCAGGCGGGGCGTCGTTTGCCGCCCGGGCGCGCCGGATCAGCGAGTCCGCGACGATCGTGATGATCGAACGCGGCGAACACATCTCGTTTGCTAATTGTGGCCTCCCTTACTTCGTCAGCGGCGAAATCCAAAGGCGAGACAAACTGCTCGTGGAAACGGCGGAGCATTTCGCACGGCGCTTTCGCGTGGATGTCCGCGTTAGAAACAAGGTGCTGTCTATCGATCGGGAGAAAAAAACCGTCGAAGTTCTGGACCACCAGACTTCTCGGACATACCGGCAACCGTATGACAAACTGGTGCTTTCTCCGGGGGCCGAGCCTGTGCGTCCTCCGCTGCCGGGTATAAACGACCCGAGGATATTCTCCCTTCGCACCATAGAAGATGCCGAAAAAATCCGTGACTTCGTGGAGCAAACGGACCCACAGGAGGCGGTGGTCGTAGGCGGCGGGTTCATCGGCCTGGAAATGACGGAGAATATGAGCCATCTGGGCATCCACGTTACACTGGTGGAAATGCTGGATCAGGTCATGCCGGCACTGGATCGGGAGATGGCAGAATGGATTCATCAGCAATTACAGATCAGCGGCGTCGAGTTGATTCTTGGTTGTCCGGTCGAGTCCTTCCACGAAAACGGGAAGCGTCAATTAGTGGTTACCGTCCGCGGCGGTCGGCAGATTCCCTGTGACATGGTGATTTCCGCCATCGGAGTCAAGCCTGAGGCCGAACTTGCCCGCCGGGCCGGTCTGGAAATCGGCGAGCGGGGAGGAATTCGCGTCAACGAACACCTGCAAACGACGGACGAGTCCGTCTATGCCATCGGCGACGCCATAGAGACCGAAGACCGCGTTCTGGGCGGACAGCGACTGATGCCCCTGGCGGGCATTGCCAACAAGCAGGGACGGCTGGCTGCGGATCATATTTTCGCAAAGGATGTTTCGTTCCCGGGCGCTTTCGGCACGAATATCGTGCGGGTATTCGACTTGTCAGTGGCCTCGACCGGCGCAAACGAGCGCAGCCTGAAGGCCAAGGGCGTCGCCTACCAGAAGTCGTACACGCATCCCGCCTCGCACGCCGGATACTTCCCCGGGGCTACGCCGATGGTGATGAAACTCCTGTTCTCGCCGAACGACGGGGGGATTCTCGGCGTTCAGATCGTCGGCATAGACGGTGTCGATAAGCGAATCGACGTCCTCGCGACTGCCCTGCATGGTGGAATGACCGTCTTCGACCTGACTCGGCTGGAGTTATCGTACGCCCCGCAGTACGGCACGGGAAAGGACGCGGTGAACATCGCCGGATACGTGGCCGCCAATATCGTCCAGGGCGACGTGGAGGTATTCCACGCAGACGACCTTAATCGGCTGATCGAGAAAGGTGAATTTGTGCTTGATGTTCGTACGGAAGGCGAGTTCCACCG
>DAOVLV010000321.1 GCA_030631085.1 Planctomycetales bacterium
ATCAGCGGATCGTGGATGGGGTAGATTATCTCCTGGAAAACGATGTCGGCCCGGTCTATTACATCAACGGCCCGGAGCGGATGATACCACCTCTGATGTCGCCGAAAGACTTCGATGAGTTTGTGGTTCCTCATGTTACCGAGCTCATTGAGAGAATTCACAGCAAAGGTCACCTGGCCCACCTTCATTCTCATGGAATGGTGAACAATTTCCTGGAAAAGTTCGCCGATATGGGCGCAGACGCACTCAACCCCTTAGAGCCGCCGCCAATCGGAGACGTGGTATTGGCTGACGCCAAGAAGCGCGTGGGTCACAGGATGTGTCTGGTAGGTAACATTCAGTATGATGAACTGCGCAGTTGTTCAGCCGAAGAGGTCAGGCAACGTGTCAAAGGATGTATTCAGGATGCCGCTGAAGGAGGGGGGTATATGTTGATGCCGTGCGCATGCTTTTATGAATCTCCGATACCGAAAAAGATATCGGATAACTGGATCGAGATGATTAAAGCATGCAGAGAGTACGGCAGTTACCCTCTTCGTGATTAATCCACAATCACCCGCTTAATCCGATTAGTTCCGAGGCGGGAGAGGATTTCGTAGGGGATGGTGCCGGCGAGGCGGGCGAGGTTGCTTGCGTTGTTTGGAGCGGATGGGTCGGGCGAAATAATCTCAACTTCGTCGCCGATGGCGGCATCAGGAACGTCGGTTATCTCGATTACGGTCTGGTCCATACTGACACGTCCGCGAACGGGACAATCACAGCCACGGACGCGCATTGAGGCGACGTTGGACAGGCTTCGGGGATACCCGTCGGCGTATCCGACCGGAACCAGACCCACGCGAGCGTCCCTGGCGAACGTGTAAGTCAGCCCGTAACCGGTGGCTGAACCCGCCCGGACGTCCTTTATCTGCACAAGCGGGCCTGTCAGTCGGAGGCTTGGTTTTAGCGGCAGGACGTTTCGGAGGTTTTCGCCCGGCTGATACCCGTACAGCGCCAAGCCCGTGCGAACCATGTCCAGATGCGTTTCGGGCAGGTCAATCGTCGCAGCCGAGTTGGCAGCGTGCAGCGTAAGCCCGCTGCGCCCGCCACATTCATCAACTGTCCGCATAAAACGCCGGAACTGCCCAAGCGTTGAGGTTTTATCCGCATCGTCGGCACATGCGAAATGCGTGTATATACCGGTAAGGTTCACCTGTTCGGATTCCCTGGCGGCTGAAACCAACTGCGCCGCCTGTCCAGCCGATACCCCGCTTCGGTTCATTCCGGTATCTATCTTGATGTGTACACCGGCCGGTCGGTGGGCCTTACCCGCCGCTTCAGCCAGCAGGGACAACTCATCAAGACTGGTAACTGTCAGCGTTACGTCGCTGACGATAAGTTCGATTAGTTCTTCAGCCTTGGCGGCGGCAGCCGTTGCGAAAATCAGTACGGGTCTTTCCCACCCTGATTCCCGCAGCCTCATCGCTTCGGTACCCGTCGCCACTGCCAGCATGTCGGCAGCCGAACCGAGAACGCCGAGAACCTGATCGATTCCGTGTCCGTAAGCATTTGCCTTTACGACCGGACAAAGACCGCCGCTGCTCAGCAGGCCTTGAACCACGCCGATGTTGTGTTGAATTGCCGAAACCGAAATGTCCGCTCGCAGGTAGTTGTCCATGATGGTAGAGAATTATACAGGCATCGTTCGTGGCGGGAATATATATTTGCTGTATAATCGCGCGGAGCCTCAATTCCGGCGGTAAAACTTGCGGGAGATAACTGTAATGCAGATAAACAGGTTGAAAGTAAAACTGGTTCTCAAGTGCTTGTTGTTCCTTGCCGTTATTACCGGACTTGTTGTGCAGGTACATGCCCGGGCCAAACTGAAGACCTACAAAACAAAGTACTACATCATCCATACCGACCTCGATACCGACGGCGTTCAGGAGGCCATTGTGCGAATGACGGCAATGGCCGACGAATATCGCCGACGCACCAGGGGCTTCAGCGGGAAACTCAGGAAAAGACTCCCATTCTACCTCTTCCGCAATAGCAAGGATTACTATGCCTTCGGCGGGCTTAAAGGATCAGCCGGCGTTTTCATGGGCGGCGCGCTCATGGCAATCGCCGGTGATAAAACTTCCGAGCAGACCTGGCACATCGTACAGCATGAAGGGTTTCACCAGTTCGCCCACGCGACTATCGGTAGAGACCTGCCGATATGGGCCGACGAAGGTATGGCGGAGTACTTCGGTCAGGCCATTTTCACCGGCGACGGATTTGTCGTCGGCGTAATACCCCCGCGACGTCTCGCGCGACTGAAAAAAGAGATTAAAGAAAACAAAGTCAAACCCTTCAGCAAAATGATGACGATGACCAACAGGCAGTGGATAAAGGAAATGGCGCCGGTCAACTACGACCAGGCATGGTCGATGATATATTTCCTCATCCGCGCCGAGAACGGTAAGTACCAAAAAGCGACGACGGGGTTCCTCAAAGACATCAGCCGGGGAAGACCTTACCTCGATGCGTGGACGAGGAATTTCGGACCCAAAATCAAAATCTTCGAGAAACGCTGGCGAGAATACTGGCTGGCGCTGCCGAAAAACCCGACCGCCGACCTGTACGACAAAGCCGTCGCCGCCACGTTGACGAGTTTCTTCGCAAGGGCGTACAGTCAGAGGCAAAAGTTCAAAAACGCCGATGAGTTCTTCCAAACCGCCCGAGCCGGAAAGCTGAAAGCACATAAAAAAGACTGGCTTCCACCATCCCTGCTTACAAACGCCCTGGACAAGGCTGGGAAAACCGGAAAATGGAGCATCAAGGCCACCAAAGGCCGACCACCGAAATTGATTTGCATCCGGGACGATGGAAAACAATTCGTCGGCGCCTTCTTGCTAAAATCAGGCAGGGTAAGTAAAGTAAATGTTGAAATTGTTGAGAAGAAAGAAACTAGAGAAACAGAAAAAAATTAGCGACACAGAGACGCAGCCGTTCGCCACGGCGACCGGCTGTGTCTCTACGTCGAATCAATCTGCTTATGACGCCCAAGACTCAATACAACCCGGTAACTTCTGATATTGTCGCGGAACTTACTGGAATCGTCGGCGAGAAGTATGTCATTTTCGGCGATGATGAGAAACTCCAGGCCTTCTCGCACGACGAGGTGGCTGAAGAACGCTACGCCCACATGCCTGAAGTAGCGGCCCGGCCTCGGACGGCTGATGAAATCGCCGCTATTATGAAACTCGCCAACCGCGAGCATATCGCCGTTACACCTCGCGGGGCGGGCAGCGGCCTGAGCGGTGGGGCGGTTCCGCTGGCAGGCGGGATCGTACTGCTGACCGACCGGATGAACAAGGTCAT
>DAOVLV010000305.1 GCA_030631085.1 Planctomycetales bacterium
GAACCCTGCTGCCGGGGAAATATTTTTTCGCCACTACGCCGAAGAAATCCGCCCAAACCGTTCGCCGATTCACGCGGCTGACTACAAAGCCGGGATGGTCCATGTGGGCGGCGAAAACCCACCGTGGACCTTTGCGCCGCCGCCGGCTGCGATGACGCACAAAAACGTTGCCCGCTTTGTCGCGCCTGAAGTCGGCCCCGCGTTTGTCCGCCCAGCGTCGGACCTGTTCGACTATCTTCTCTTCGTGAAATGGTGCGGTCGGCGCCGAAAGTAACGATTGAAGAATATTCAGATGGCGTTGTTTCATTTATTGTTGTCCTTTTCTGATTTGGCCCGTTCTTCCAGACGGGACATTTGCTCGCGCAGTTCTGTTGCAGCGGCGGTTTCGGGGTATCGCTTTATAACATCTCGCGCCAATTCAACGGCCTCGCCGAATCGCCGGCGCGTAATCAGGTCGCGTATCTGGTCGCGGAGAACGCGGACCTCTTCGATACGGGCGTTGTCGGTAATCGTGGACAACTGAACCCTTATAGCGTCGGCTTCGGTACTGTCGGGATAAGCGTCAAGAAATTTCTTCGCAGCCTCCAGGGCCGAATGCCAGTTCCGACTAGCCGCAGCCTTTTCTATCTTCCGATACATTTGCCCACGTTGCTCGGTTGCGAACGCCTGGGTCTCCCTGGTGATTCTTGAGAGCATGTCGGATGCCTGGGTAGAATCGGGATGTGCAGTCTGAAAATTTTCCGCGACGGTTCGTGCGCCGGCGAAATCGCTTGCGGCCATGAGGTTCTCGACCTGGCGAGCGGCTTCGCCGGCGTCGCGGAATTCGGCCTCGGCGCGGGCCTGTTTGATCCGCTCACGCAAGAGAGGTATATCGGGCGAGTCCGGCTCCGCGCCGGTCAGACTATTGAGAATAACTTCAGCCTTGGTAAAGTCGCCGGCGGAAATCGCCTCCTGCAGTCTCTGCTTCAGACGTTGGGCATGTTGTTCAATCAGACGCCGACCCTTTATCCGACGCTGCTCGTCGGAGAGCATCAGGTTGGTGTTCAATTCGCGCAGTTGCGCCAGTATCGCCTCGGTCCGGTCGGCATGGGATGCGTCAGGAACCTCTTCGGTATCCGAGACCTGTCCCTGGGGGACGGTCGCTCCACGCTCAATATGGCGTACAGACCCGGCCTGGAGTTCCCCGGCAATGCGATCCAGTACCGAAATCATTTTCTGCTCAGCCCGCGATTGCCGATAACCTCTCAGGCACAACCATGCCAAGGCCCAAAGCACGCCGGAAACGCAACATGCTCCTGCAATGCCGGCTACCGCCCCCAACCACGAGGCCGAACGT
The DNA here is from genome assembly GCA_030631085.1 of Planctomycetales bacterium. Classification (GTDB taxonomy): domain Bacteria; phylum Planctomycetota; class Phycisphaerae; order SM23-33; family SM23-33; genus JAUWNJ01. The sequence goes on from DAOVLV010000305.1 coordinate 1,337, forward strand.
ATCAGCAGAATCACCCCAGTCGCCAGACCGACGAGAACGGAAACGACCGCCAGGATTGACAGGAACCACACCAACACCGTCAGCATGAGTTGTTCGATACGATTGTTTGTGTCTTCAAGGTTCATAATTAACCTCACGTTTGTCTTATCCGGTTCGAGGCCGCTATTATCATAAACGGTCCTGGCTTCTTTGTAATTCGTGTAATTCGTGGAATTATTGAGCGGTGGCTATGGCCGACGCTATGGGGCGGACGACGTTAGGAAGGACTACCCGCACGATGTACTCCTCGGCGATCCGGGACTGTTCTGCCAGCGATCCGACGAGATCGAACTGTTGGCTTGGGCACGGATGGGCGCGAACGGTGAAGTAGATGCTTATCGGTTCTTCGTCGTAGATACCCGTGCGCACCTGGTAACTGGAATTGCGCGTCTCTATCGCCAGGCGGGCCTGGAGACTGCAATCGTCGTTCAGGGCGATAACGAATGCCGGTTCAAAGTTCAGCGCCACGGCGTTGGCTTCGTTCAGGAAGGTAGCAATCCGACTCCCGCTTATCAGCGCCTCGTGGACTATCTCATCACGATTTCCGACGCAGTCGAGGTTGAAACCATAGACCAGGTCGAGCGACTCGACGTCCAGGTGCGAGACGCCGAGGAAGTATCGGCTTCGGTCCAGCACCCATTCGTGCTGCTCGTAAGCGGTCTCGGCTTCGGACGGATTGAACGCCCCGGTCGAAAGACGCCGCATCTCAAGCCCAAGCCAGCGATATGACCCGCTGCCGCGGTCGCCCTCCAGAACGTATTCGCCGTTTTCACGCTGGTGAAAATCGGTCATGTCCGGAAACTGCTTCTGGACATTCTCGCAGAATTGCAGCACGGTCTCCCGACCTTGTGGTAGCGGAAGGGAAGTATGCAGGTCCATGTTAATGAAAAAATCGTCGCTGAAATTACCGAAACCGGAACTCATCACCGGCCTCCTTCACTCTGGCCGTGGCAACGAAAATCACCCGGCAACCAACTTGGGATTCTACCCGAACCTCTCCCGAAATTCAAAGACAAAAATGAACGACCACAAGGAGGTTGCTATGCGGTGTGTGTGTCTCAATCGAGGATCGGGTCGAAATGGAGTGTGAGCGCACCGTCATTGATTACCACGTCGGTAATCAACAGTGGATGCCTGACATCATCACCCGGCCACGTTACTTCCGGCCTGATTGCCTGGGCGTCAAGCATATCCACTACCGCTCGCAACAATCTGGCGGCATCCTTCGTCGGGGCCACAGACGACCCGCCTTTGTTATTGTTTGTACGCCCCAGCAGGTTTTGCAACTTCCCGCGAAGCGTTTGAATCTGGTTTTCCAGCATCGCCACGGGGATTGGCAATACGCCAATGCGAATGGCGAGAATTTCCATTTTCATGTCGCCTTCGTCGTCGAAGACAAATTTCAGGTCCACGCTGATGATCTTATCGTACTGTGTGGACTTGACCATCAGCGTCAGCACGCCGTCGTTTATCGACACCAGCGGTCCGCGAAAACCCGCCTTCGCCAGTTTCGCCGTCGCATACACCGGCTTGGGGGAACGAAGAGACGCGATCTGGTCCATTGACACGAGGTACCAGTTGATCTCGTCGGAAGTAACCTTGAAAGTGAACGGTTTGCCCGCGCCACCATATACGCTGAAATCACCGCACAATTTCAAGAAGTGCCGCCGGGGGGGAGGGGCACGGTTTTCACGCTCTGCCTGTTCGTTCAGTTCGGCCAGTCTGGTAACTCGCTGCTGCGCCTCGCGGTAAGCAGACGGTATCCGATCGACCAGGCCGAAGAGCAGCGCAACGGTAAAAACCGCCGTTATCAGCAGTATTATAATCGCTCTGCGAATGTTCCTGCGAACTCTCATAACTCTCTTGGTAGTGAACAACGGGCCGAATGTCAACAGCAACTCTGGCGATTACCGCCGGTGTTGGCCTACAATGAAACAATCGCACCTATGCCGAAACCGGATATGAAACGTGAGCGTTTGCACCTTACCGGGCAGGTCCAGGGCGTTGGCTTTCGCCCCTACGCATGGCGTCTGGCTGTCGCGGAGGGACTGACCGGGTTCGTCATCAATGACGCCTCCGGCGCTACAATCGAAGTGCAGGGCAGCGCCGACGCGATTGACCGGTTCGCCCGTCGGCTGCCGGCGGAACTTCCGCCCCTGGCCC
>DAOVLV010000141.1 GCA_030631085.1 Planctomycetales bacterium
CCGCATCACCATTGCCAGAATGGTTATAGGCCTGCGGAAGATGGTCTGGACGAACCCGTCGGTTCCTATGCGATAGACGGCGTTTCCCTTGCCCGACGAACTCGAAGGCGTCGGGCGACGCGGGGTCGAACTCCTCCTCGAACCCATCATGCGGCGAAGAATTTCCGGCGGAATCTGCCGGGGAGCCGGCGCTGGCTTCGTCGGCATCGGCGGAACACTCATACCGACCATTCTGAATTTACCGCTCTTTCCTCTGATGAGTCTTATTGGTCCGGATTGTGCGTCGCCTTTATTCGTCGGCCCTTCCAACTTGCCGCTATCGGGTTTGACCAGCGACTTTTTCAGCAACTCGATTTCTGAGGCTTTCTTATCCGCCCGTTTGGCCGGTGCGGTTGTAACGGGCTTCTTTTTCGCCGGTCTTGTCGTTGGTCTTGTAGTGGTTTTACCTACCGGCTTTTTCGGCTTGGGTTTGGCGGGTTTTCCTTTGACGTCGTTGGACGGCGCTTCGCCGTTGGCAGAGGCTTTGGACGAATCGGAAGTGGCTGCGTAGAGCGTACCGTCGGGGCCGACTATCAGGCAGGAGATTTCCGCTTCATCCGCGTCATAGAGGATTCGCCCTTTCTTTTTCGCGGGCGTCAGTTCGATTATCAGTCCTTTTTCGCCGGTACCGGCATATAACAGGTCGCCCTTTTTCGAAGCAGTCAGCGAGAGGATGTTCTTCTCGTCGCTGTCGTAGATAACCTCTGCCTTGCCGTCGGGCTTGACGTGATAGATTTTTCCTTCCGCGCCGGTGGCTGCGTAGAACGACCCGCGAGGCCCCGGAAGGACAGACCAGACCGAAGCGACCTTCTTGTCGGTCCAGATTTTTTTCACCTTGCCTTTGCGGTCGATCTGATAGATTCCCGCCTCTTTTCCGCACGTCCCGGCTACGAGTTTATCGCCGACGAAGACCATGCTCCTTATGAGTACGCCGGGAAGTTCGGCGAATTTGACGAGTTTATCGCCATCGACGCGATAGATCGTCGCCTTCGGCGCAGCGGCTACGTACACCTCGCCACGCCGGTCGATAACCATTGCCGAGATCATTCCGGTCTCTTTGGCCGGTTTGACTATCGTCTCAAGCGCACGTGAGAGTTTGACTTCGCCCAGAGGCGTAATGACTGTTTTGGACAACTTACCGGAGGCGAATTGCGCCTCGGTGGAATGGCTCCACGTTACCGGGCTGACCGCCCAGACAATCGAAACCACCGCCAGTACAGACGCCGCAGCAATAATACCTTTTTTCATCATTCTGTCCTTTTGTAAAAGATGGTAATTGGTAATTGGTCAAAAAAACATCAAAGATAGTAATTGGTAATTCGTAATTGGTAATTGGTCAAAAAATACCCGATGCCCAATTACGATTTACTAATTACGATTTACCAATTACTAATTACTATCTTTTCCTCACTATCATAACAACGATTCCGACGGCGAACATTAATGCCGGCCAGGCGAGTCCGAAGATTATTTTCACGCCGAGCATCGTTCCCGATGCAATCTGTCCTATGGGTTCAATAATTGACGGGCCTGCTCCGATGTATTCGTCTTTGCCGGACAGGTGATAGACGCTGTTAATCAGCAGGTCCACGTCGGCGGCCGGTGGTGGTTCGCGTACTGGTGTTCCGTCTGCGCCGATATTGTATATTGGGTTCTGCAAGTAGTGGTCGGTGAAGCTTTCGCCCACAGCCAGGACGACAATCCGCGCCTGTTCGCTTCCGACTTGTTTATTCGCTTCGACCGCAACGGCAAACGGTGGGATAAGGTCGCCGCTATCAGTGTCGGCTTCGAGAGGTTCTTCCCGCTCTAATTTCTCAAAGAACGCTCTTATATCCGAGATGCCCCACATTTCATTTCGGCCTTTGTGGACCGCCAGGATGTCTTTGATAATCGCACCGGTCTTGCTGTCGGAAACAGCGGTTATCGGGCAGACGTTGTACCAGTACATCCGTCGCGCCTGGAGGGGCTTTCCGATTACATGGTCGGTGAAAGTGGACAGGGACATGTATTGCCATTGCGACACTTTCAGTTTGAACTTGCCCGAGTCGTCAGGTTTGGCCCGGATAACACGAAGGTCGGTTCTGACGTCTATACCCCAGTCATTCCGCAGATAATCGCCGAAACCATAATGCGCAGGCATGATCCTTCCGCGTATGGGCCTTGGCCAGAGGTAACCGGTCAGGAATATCGCAGGCGTCCCGCCGGAAATGATTTTGCGGACCTTTTCGACCTCTGCGCCGCTCCATTGAGGTCTCCGCCGGGGCATCCTCGGCGGCATCGGCGTCGGTTCCGGTGGAGGAAGAATCAGCAGAACCTGCGGGCAACCCTCGCTCGCTTTCGCCGGATTGGGTTGCTTGGCGATGTTCCATTCCGTTACTTCCAGGTTGGCCTTCTCGAGCCGGTCCCTGACCGTCTGTAGAAACGGAGAAGGGATCGGACCAACCATAGGCTGCTGCTGTTGGTGCGGGGAATATCTTTCCGGGATATCCTCAAAAAATGTCAGCACGACCTCGGCGAACGGTTCGGACGTCATGTTCAACATCTTGGCGCAAAGAGCAGAATCTCCATGAAAGGCTCGCTTGCCCTGACCGTCCTTATCACCGGGACTCGCCTGCTGCCCCGCTTTCAGAGGCCAGACCTCGTCAAAACCGACAACGCCGGTCTTGTCGCCTATCTCAATCAGTACGATATTGTCCTGGTTGATCTTTTTGATCAGTTCGTTCAGGTGTTCGGGCAGCGGTTTGACCCCGGCGGCCTGTTCGAGCAATTGGGCAAGCGGTTTAATCTGGGCCTGGAGATAATTGTCCTGTTTGGCGCGGGCGAATATCTTTTGGGTGTGCTTATCGAGTTTGGTCAGTTCGTCCAACAGAGCATTGACGGCAATTTGGATTTTTTCCACCCCAGCCAGGTACTGGGGTATCACCCGCCTGGCATCGGTAACGAACCGCTGCCGATCGGCAACCTTGACCGTCGGACGAACAAGCCCTTCAGCCTGGTCGGCAATGTTGTTAATGCTGCGGGAAATACCACGGTACAACCACGGAAGGGAAATTCTTTCAAGTCGCCAGGAACGGGCGCTGCGAACGGGGCTTTTTCCGGCGAACTGTTCCAGTTTCGTAGCCGCCAACTGCGCGGAATCGGCGGCAGCGCGAATATCGACGGCGAAAGACTTCAGGACTTTCAGCGAATCCTGCGGTAACGGCGAATTTGCGCGTCCGATACAGACTGACGCCTTGGCAAGAGCGGATTTGACCGTAGCGGCGGCGGAGAGCAATTCCTGGCGATGTTTTTTCGCTCTTTCCGGAACGGCCGACAGATTGCGAAGCCGGCTGCTTACCCGCGTCAGTCTTGCCTGAATTTCGGCAAGTGTAATTTCGACCCGTCGGACCATATCGGGGTAATCCGGGAGCGAGGCGGAAAGGTCCTGACGAAGTTTCGTCGTCGTTTCGCGCAACTGTTTCTTATTGGCGCGCATAACAGACTCAGTATCCTTCGGCAGCCCGAACTGCTCAAGCCACCCGCCTGAAGGATACTCCGACCACTGACGCACCAGGCTGTCATATTGCGAACCCTGCTCGCCGTCGAGCACCTGGATACCCTTTATAATTGCCCGCTGGTCCGAAGCCGCTTCGTCAAGCACCCGTCGCAGTCGCCCCAGAACCTCGGCCTTGGCGCGATCGGAAGTTACATTGACGAGAGTTACATTGTCTTTCTGACGGGCAATCTCGTCCATCATGTCTCGAAGGCGGGGAAGATACTCCTGCGGCTTCCTGTCGGGCTTGGTGGAGGTATAGATACTGGTCAGGCGGACCGGCTGGTTTATCTGTTCGAGAATCTTCTCGGACGAATCGCTCAGCCCGTAACGTCCGAGCGTCTCCATGTCGCAACGATAGTTTTTCTCGTCGCTGATGACGTTGACGATAATCAGCAGCGCCGTCGCTACGGCAATGGATATTACCACGTTGAGACCGGCTGTGCGTCGTAAAACCTTCTGGTCACGATTTTTTGGCTTATCGGAAACCGATTTTTTTTGCTTTACCGCCATCGCCTGGACTCCAGGACTTTCACGCTGATAAACAGGAAGAACGCCGTTACCGTCAGGAAGAACACCAGGGCGCGAGTATCGAAAACGCCCCTGGAAAAATCAGCAAAGTATGTAATCATGTTCAGTTTGGCGACGGTTTGGGCGTATTCTGCCGGAACGGCCAGTACTACCAGATAAAGCCCGCCCGTAAAGAACGCCAGTATGGCAATTCCAATCAGGCCTGCTACCAACTGGTGCCGCGTCAGTGTCGAGGCGAACAACCCAACCGAAATATACGCCCCCCCCAGCAGTACCATCCCCAGATAGCCCATTCCCGCTACGCCCCAGTCCGGCTTTCCGAAAACCACCACCAGGACGAAAAAGATCCCCGTCGCCACAAGCAGCAGCAGGTACATAACGAACGCCCCGACGAACTTGCCCAGGATCACGGCTGCATCTGTAACCGGCGCTGTCATAAGAGTCTCGATCGTACCGGAGCGGAACTCTTCAGCCACAAGTCTCATCGTCAGCAGCGGCACGACCACCGCAAGACCGTAGGCAAGCACGTCAAACAGCGGGCGGAGAGTGGATTCTGCCCCGCTTCGAAAGACCGGCTCCAGTTCTATCTTCAGGAACGGAACTCGCACGCCCCACAGGAATATCACTCCCACCATCAGCAGGAACAGCGCAGCAATGACGTAGGCCATCGGACTGTAAAAATAGGCCGACAACTCCCGCTTCGCCAATATCAACACCTTGCGCATCGCTGCGCTCTCCTTCTTCTTCGGTAATCCGGTATTCCGGTATCCCGGCCTACCGGTTACTCTCATACGTCATCTGCACGAAGAAATCTTCCAGTGAACCGACTTCCCGTCGCAGTTCCCGCAGGTGATAGCCCTTGGCGGCTACGAGATCGGCTACGTCCTGCCTCAGGTCGGCGTCTTCTGCGCCCTGGACGGTCAGTCGCGTCCAGTTACCCGCCCTGCTGTGCTGAACGTCGAGAACGCCGTCAACATCCGCCACTGCCTTTGCCATTTGCTCCGCCTGACCGCCCTTCAGTTCGACAATCACACGCGACGGACCCGATACCTGCCGGCGTAGTTCGTCCGGCGTACCCTGGGCGACTATCTTCCCGCCGGAGATAATAATCAATTTCCTGCAAAGTTGTTCGACTTCGGCGAGAATGTGGCTGGAGAGTATGACGGTGTGCTCTTCGCCGAGTGAGCGGATGAGGTTTCTCATCTCGCGGACCTGGGCGGGGTCCAGGCCGATAGTCGGTTCGTCAAGGACCAGCACCTTCGGATCGTGCAGCAGGCAGTCAGCCAGACCTACTCGCTGACGGTATCCGCGGGATAACTGGTCTATCCGTCGGCGCATCATGTCTTCGGGCTTGACCAGCCAGCATCTTTCAGCCGCCCTATCGACCGCCAATGACCTCTGCCTTGGCTTCATACCGCGCAAGGCTGCACGGAACATCAGGTATTCGCGGACACGCATCTCCGGATAGAGCGGGACGTTTTCCGGCATGTATCCCACCATGCTGCGAATCTGGAGCGATTGTTTGAACACGTCGTAACCGGCGATAGTGGCCGAACCGCTCGTCGCGGGCATAAAGCAGGTCAGTATCCGCAGCGTCGTGGACTTGCCCGCCCCGTTGGGCCCGAGGAAACCGACAACGCTACCGGCGTCGATGTGAAAGGAAATATCATCCACCGCCAGCGTCCTGCCGTAATACTTCGTCAGGTGTTTTACGTCTATCATCGCGTCTC
>DAOVLV010000312.1 GCA_030631085.1 Planctomycetales bacterium
CCTATTTGTTATTTTCCACCACTGCCTGGGTTTCCCGCGCGATCATTAATTCCTCATCCGTGGGGATGACCCATACTGGCAGCGATGAATCGTCGGTTGTTATCGGGCCGGCCTTGCCACCGACGATCGTGCCGTTCCGCTCTTCGTCGGCTACCACCCCAAGTCGTTGCAGGCCTTGGCATATCCGTCGGCGTATGGGAAGGGAGTTTTCGCCGATCCCGCCGGTCAGTACTACGGCATCACAGCCCGGCAGGATGGTGAAATAGGCTCCGATGTACTTGACGATGCGATAGACGAAGATTTCCACAGCCAATGCTGCATCGGCGTTTCCGTCGGCAGCGGCAAGACAGTCGCGCATGTCGTTGCTTACGCCCGATACGCCCAGCAGGCCGGATTCTTTATTCAGGATACGGTCCAGTTCTTCCAGCGACAGCCCCGCCCGTCGGGCCAGGTAAAACACCACCGCCGGGTCAATATCCCCGCATCGCGTGCCCATAACCAGTCCTTCCAGCGGCGTCATTCCCATGGAGTGGTCCACCGCCTTTCCGCCGGCGACGGCTGTCATGGAGCAGCCGTTGCCGAGGTGGACGGTGATGAGATTTATCTTATCGACGCCGGCTCCGAGCAGTTCGGCCGCCCGCAACGTTACGTATCTGTGGCTTGTTCCGTGGAATCCGTAGCGTCGAACGTGATATTTTGTGTACCACTCCTTTGGCAGAGCGTATCGGAAGGCGCAGGCCGGCAGGTCGGAAAGGAAGGCGGTATCGAAAACCGCGACGTGGGGTATTTTCGGCAAGTCGGACATCGCAGCGGTAATACCGGCGAGGTTGGGCGGATTGTGCAGCGGTGCCAACTCGGCATTTTCCCGAATCACTTCGATAACCGCCTCGTCGATAAGAGCGCTATGGTGCATCTGCTCGCCGCCGTGAACGACGCGATGCCCGACGCAATCGATCTCGTCAAGGCTCGACAGAACACCGATACGCCGATCCGTTATCGCTTCCAGGATTAATCCCAGCCCGGCAGAGTGATCCGGCGCTTCGACCTGGATGTCATGCTGCTGGGTGCCGGCAGTGTGATGGAGCACGGCTTCGGACGTCCCGAGCCGCTCCAGAAAGCCCTTGGCAAGGACCGACTCGTCGGCTGACTCGAACAGTTGATACTTGATTGAACTGCTTCCACAATTGACGACAAATATTTTCATATCGGGTATCCACTCCCAGGGGGTTCCGGCTTCACAGGCGCTAAAAATCTGATTGCCCCCTCCAAATAATACAAGGCAACCCTGATGTCAAGAAAATCAAATACGTACCACGGGCGTCTCGCCCGTGAATTCCGTAACTTTTTCCCGTTTTTCCGCACGGGCTTCGGTGCCCGTGTTACGTATTCGGTCAGCGAGTTATTACAATTTTCACTGCATGTTATAATTGACAGTGCTGTAACGGCTGGCGTACAGTGGTTGCTTAAAGTCGTATTGAAACGTGGACTCAACTTAAGGAGCGTATTATGTCCAAGCGTATCGGTTATGTATTGGTTGTATCGGTGTTGTTGGCGGGACTTTCGGCTACCTTTGCTCAGGAAGCGCCCCCGGCCAGACGTCTCCCACCGGCTGGAAACGTACTCAAGCATATCCCGGCAGGGTGTATGGGTTTTGTCGTCGTCAATAACGTCGCGGATTTCACAGACAAGATAGACGGTTTCATCAAAGCGATCAGCCCGGAGGGCCAACCGCTCCTCCCGGAGAAAGTGCTGGACAAAATTCGCCGGGCCGCCAAACTCGGCGAAGGCTTCAACGCCAACGGCGGATTCGCAGTGGTCATGCTCGACCCGCAGGTCTATGGCGTGGATATAGTCGAGATGATCGCCGGCGAGAAAAAAGAACCCAAACCGGGCGAAGCGCCGAAGAAGGAACCTCTCCCACCGGTTATCCTGATAGTCCCAACCACAGACAAGACTCTGACCAACATGCTGGCGAACTACAACCCGGTAAAAGAAGGAAATTACGTCAAAATCCAACAGGCCGGGGCCGAGATGCCCATGTACTGCATGGTGGCGGGTAATTACGCGATGATTGGCCCGAACCTCAAAGCCGTTCAGAACATGGCCGGCGGCGTCAGAAGACCCGTCATCACGAAACTCTCGGCGACCGACAAGGCCGTCATTCTCCGCAACGACGTATCCGGTTGGATTAACATCAAGATGATCGCGCCGATTGCCAACGCCGCCATGACAAGGATGGAAAAAGAAATGGCGAAGGCGGAAAAAATGGCCGAGGAACAAAACAGAGACAGACCAAACAGAGGCAGACCCGGCGGGCAAAGCATGATATGGGCAAAGGCTATGTCCAGTAACTTCCCCGCGTTTAAGGAGATGCTCAAGCAACTCGACGATGTATCCTTCGGCCTGCGAATTACCAAGGACGGTATCATGGTCGAGGGACGGTGCTCGTATCTTCCCAACAGCATTATGGGAAAGGCGTTGTCGCTCTGCAGGCCCGTGGCAGGGTCGCTGCTGAACCGCCTGCCAAGTATGCCTTACGTCGTCGCCTTCGGCGCTCGGAACGAACCGAAAACGCCGAAAGATTTCAACCTCAAGCAGATTAAGAACGTCCTGGACAACGAACCGTTCAAGGACCTCACCCCCGAAGCGAAGGCCAAGTGCCTCAAAGTATGGCTCGAACTGGATGAGCAGATTGAGTCCATTCAGGTCTATGCCGGCGGGATCACAACCGGTACAGGCCAGGTCGGGGCGGTATGTGTGCTGGAGTGCAAATCGGCTGAAAAGGTCAAGGCCCTTCTGGCTGACAGCGTGGTCGTCGCCAACGAAGTTATCAAGGGCATCGACGAGAGAGAGATCAAGAAACTCACCGTCAAGTACCACAAGGCCCTTGAGGCCGTCGGTGCCAGAAAGGTCGATGTTATCGACATTGATCATCCTGAACTCCTTAGGATGGACGAGGGTGATCGCCAGAAGATGAAGGCGATTCTCGGCGAGGACAAAGTTCGCCTGCTGATAACAGCCGTTGATAAGAAGACGCTGGTGATAACGATAGGCGGCTCGAAGTCGCTTTTGGTCGAAGCCATGAAAACGGCCAAGGGGACCGGGACGCTGCCTGCAAACCCGGGTATCACCAGGGCGCTGGCGAAACTGCCGAAAAAACGCACCGCCGTCGTGCTGTACAATATCGGTAATATTTTCAAAGTAGTCACCAACATAGTAGCAGCCATCGGTGAAGAGATGCCGCCGATACCGCCGATCGTCGCCGACGAACCCCTTGCAGGATCGATCTCCATTGAGGGGACAGACATCTCGGCAGCCGGATACATCCCGACAAGCACCGTCAGCGAAGTTGTCAAAGCATACATGGCGATGATGCAAACCATAATGGGGGGAATGGGTCCGGGTGCGATGCCTCCGCCGGGACCGTAAAGAATCCATGCGACAATTA
>DAOVLV010000454.1 GCA_030631085.1 Planctomycetales bacterium
ATCCAGCACGTCCCGCAAGTACGGATCGCCCATGATGGCCCGCGCCATTGTTACCATGATTATCCTGGCCTTGCGGGCGCAGACGGCGGCCAACTTGCGCTCGTCGCTGCCGGCGGGATACAACCTGGTACCGAAGACGTATCCCCTGCACAGCGTACCGAGGATATCGCGGCGCCAGTTGAGTTCCCAGAAGATGCGAAACTGGGCGTACCCCAGGAAAAAGTAGGCAAAGCCGTCGTGTCCCGCGTGGGTGCGCCCGTCCCACTTCTGCCAGGGGATCTTGTGCTTGGCGGACCATTCGGGCGTGTGGGTCTTTCGCCAGAGATCGTCGGTCGGCCGGCAGCCTTTCCCGTCGTCGCGATACAACTCGTTGGGATAGTAATATAGTTTTCGGCCTTCTTTCTTGCACAGCGGGCAGGTCAGCCGCCAGGGGTGATCGGGGTCCCAGTCAAAGGGCAGCCATCCGGGCATGTGCGGGTGAATGGGGCAGCGGGTGGTGTAGCGTCCGAAGGGCGACTCCGGCCGAAACAGGCCGAGATAGTAACTGTCCGGCCGGTCGGCCCATCCCTTGGCCGAGATCATCGTCCGGCTGACCCAGCGGCGAATGTATGGATCGCCGGCTTTGAACTTGCTCTGGATTTCCGCCCAGGTGCGAAGGACACCGTCGGGGCTGGTCATCGCCGGCAGTGATAGTTCAGCCGGCAGGACCACGCGCTTCGACGCCTCGGCTACGACCTGGCCGCCGTCAAAAACCGTCAAGCAGACCGCTGCTAAACATAAAATAAATGCAGCGTGGTGTCGCATCCGATTCTCCTTTCTCATCTTTATCTTAGCGTGATGTCAGTTCCTCTATGGCCTTTGCCATCTCGGCCCGGACCTTTCGGAAGTCGTCGGCTGTCGGCAGGCGTTTTTCCGGGTCGAGCAGATGCCCTCGCACCCACTCGTACTCGTCGCCGTACCTGACGATGGTCTCGACGGAGTCCCGGAGTACCTCCCGTCCGCGAGCGGCTCCGGCGGTGTCGCCGGCCTGTTCCGCAGCCTCGGCAGCCTTGTCCAGCATCCAGAGGTATGCGTAATCTTCCAGTCCGTCGCGGTAGGCTTCCATCCGCACCGAGCCAAAAATCGGCTCGTTAAGGTCCTTGCGCGGGTTCGGATAGACCTTCAGGTGGTCGCCGAAATGTCCTTCCTCTTTGCTCGGGTAAAGGAACGACCAGGGTGCCGCCTTTTTCCGGCTCCAAAGGTCGTAGCCGTAGAAAGTTATGCCCGCCACACGCGCCTTCCACGCCACCCACGGGATCAGCCTCGCCTCGACCAGCGAATTCGTCAGCAGGAAATTCGGGCTTTGAGGCCAGCAGCAGGTGTACCACCACAACGACGCGCCCTTGCTGCGCTGCTGGTTGGCAAATTCGGTGTCCAACTCGCGGTAATCGTTGAACTTTATGAGTTGATAGTGGTCTCCCAGCAATTCCCAGTTGAATCTGGGGTCGCCCGGCTCGAAGAGCGTCGCCAGGCATCCCCCGTG
>DAOVLV010000031.1 GCA_030631085.1 Planctomycetales bacterium
ACGCGACTCGCCGCCTCGACTGACGCCCATCGAATAAGAATTATCGACGATAATGACGGCCGCGAAACGCTTGTCCGAGAAGAAACCGGAAGTTGATTTCAGGATGGGTTCTGCCAGCGCCATCGCCAGCAGCGCCAGCAGCGCAGAGCGTATCAGCAGCAGGAGCCAATGCTCCAGGCGCCGTCGTCGGGCGGTCTTTTCCATACCCATTTTCAGGAACCGCAGCGTCGGGAAATACTCCTGCGGCGCTCGCACCGACGCGAGAAGGTGCAACACCAGCGGTATCGCCGCAGCCGCCAGACCCAGCAGCAACCATCCCGTTACGAATGTAATCGCCAGCGTCATCGTCGAATCAATCGCCTCCTCCGCGATAAATAATTCAGCAGCATCATGTCGTAAGGTTCATCGGTGCAGACCTGGATGTATTCGATCTTCCGGTCGCTGCACTCCTTGCGGTAGCGTTCGATGAATGAATTGACCTCGTCGCGGTACGAGTCGCGCAGCAGGCGCGGATCGACCTGCATTTTTTCGCCGGTCTCCATGTCAACGAAGTTAGTCATTTTCCTGAACGGGAAATCCAGTTCCGCACGGTCGAAAAGATGGAACAGGATTAACTGGTGCTTCTTGTAGCAGAAATGCTGAAGCGCCCGCATTACCTCGGTCTGGTCGTCGTAGAGGTCGGAAATGACTATTATCAGCCCGCGCTTGGCGATTCTTTCTGCCAATTCGTGAAAGGTACCAGCCACGGCGGTTTGCTTTCCGGGTTTGAGACTCTCCAGGCCTGTGAAGAGGCGGTCAAGGTGTGCCGGTGTCGATGCCGGGGGAAGGTGCAGGCGAATCTTCCTGTCAAAGGCGACCATTCCGACCGTATCCTGCTGCCGGCACATAAGATACGCCAGGCACGCCGCCAGGAAGCAGCCGTATTGATACTTTGTAACCTCGCCGCTGTAGCGGTAATTCATCGAGCCGGAGATGTCCAGCAGGATGTACGCCCGCAGGTTGGTCTCCTGCTCGTACTGCTTGATATAGAAGCGGTCGGTCCTTGCCCAGGCGACCCAGTCGAGGTGCCGAAGGTCGTCGCCGGGCGAGTATTCCCGCTGGCCTGAAAACTCCACGGAAAAACCCTTGTGCGGGCTGCGATGCAGGCCTGAGATGAACCCCTCCACCACCTGGCGGGCGAGGAGATTCAGATTGGCGAATTTCGCCAGTCTATCAGGCTCAAAATAAAGGTACGGCGACTTTGCCATTCTCTCTCCACACTCTTTTTTTGCAGGGATGCAGGGGATAACAGAATTTTTTATTTAGAAAAACAGCAACGGCTTTCTGTTGTTGATTAATCATTTTTTATCCTGTGCATCCCCTGCATCCCTGCTGATTTTTTCCAGAAATACCCGCAACATTCTCCCATAATTGCGTCTCCGGTGCTATAAAGGTTATAACGCATTGGAAACAGTTATGTTTCGCCGGCAGACGGAGGCGGACGTGCCGAAAAACAGTTCGCACCGTTTTTTGAAGATCATTACCGGCGTTTCCGCTATGATCCACGTCCGTAGCGGTGGCCAGGTTGATTCAGGAGAATGCGACAAATGGACACAAGACTGATACACTGTGCAACGTTGCTTATTGGTGCTGTTGGGGTAGTAATGGCCGTCGCATTGTCGGGCTGCGGGAAGGACAAACCGTCCATGTCTAAGCAGAAAATCGTTACGGTCCGGTTTAAGCAGACCGATAAGGTCTTTGCCAATCCGGGAAAAGGTTGGATGGCCTTTTATCGGATGCCGCCGCCCCGTGAGCCACGGCTTCCGTATGCGGTTACCTACTTCCGTTTGAACTGGGGCGACATCGAGCCGACCGAGGGCGAATACGACTGGGCGCTGATCGACGATCCCATTAAGGCGTGGTCGAAACATGGTACGCGCGTCGCTTTCCGAATCATGACCGCCAACGCGCATACCAATGGATACTACTGTTCGCCGAAATGGCTTTTCGATGCCGGGTGCAATTCTTACGAATATGTCCGCGGCGGTCCGGACACAATGGCCGGGGGCAAGCGCATCAAACGCATCGAACCGGACTACGGCGACCCGATCTACCTGAAAAAGCACGGCGCGTTCATCAAGGCGCTCGCCAAGCGCTACGACGGGCACGCAGGAGTCGAGTTCATCGACATCGGCTCATACGGTATCTGGGGCGAATGGCACACAAAGCACGACAAGGACTGGACGGTGAAGAAGCAGATTATCGACATGTACCTGAACGCCTTCGGCAAGACCCCGTTGTTATCGATGTCGGATAACGTGGAGGCGCTGGCGTATGCGATTGCTCGCGGCGCGGGCGTGCGCCGTGATGGCGTCGGCTCGCCGTGGCATGAAAAGAACTGGATCGGCTCAAAAAGATATGCCGAAGTCAAAGGCTTCGCAGATCAGTGGAAGCGAGCGCCGGTGGTATTCGAGTGGTACGGCCCTTACGATTTTCTGATGCGCCGCAAGTGGTCCTTCGACAGCGCAGTGGAATTCATGTTGAAAAACCATGTTACTTATATCTGCGATAACATCAAAAAGGTCCCCGCCGAGCAAATGCCGAAACTTCGGAAGTTGGCGAGGCTTTCGGGGTACCGTTTCGTGCTGCGCGAGGTCTCGCACCCCGCCTCGGTATCACAAGGCCAGGTTCTGAAGGTCAGGATGAAATGGTCGAACGTGGGGGTCGGCAAACTCTACAGGCGGTACCCGCTGGTAATCTATCTACTGGATGCAAAGGGCAAGGTCGTCTGTAGCGAAAAGCAGGCCAAAGTCGATTCGTCCGCCTGGCTTCCCGGCGACTACGATTTGAATGCAAGGATCAAGGTGCCCGCGATACTCCAGGCAGGCGAGTACACACTGGGTGTCGCGTTGATTGACCCCCAAACGAAAAAGCCCGCGATTCGCCTGGGCGTCGAGGTTCCGCACACCGGCCGGATTCACCATATCGGTCGCGTAACCGTGAAGTAACCGTTTGCCTCCCGGTGCAGCCGGGAAATATCCACGTGAGTATCATGGCCCCATCGGCGCCAGAAACACCAGCGACATCTGCCCGTAATCGCGTCTGTCGTGCAGGTATAGAGGTTTTAACGTATCCGGCAGGACAATGTTTCGTTGGCAGCGAAAGATGATGAGTCCGTCGTCGGCGAGTTTGTCGGCAAGAGGTGTGAATAATTTTTCAATGGCTTCGTCCCACCGCCATCGTTCCGTAAGCGCATAGGGTGGGTCCACGAAGGCTAAATCAATCGGTTCGTTCAACTCGCCGAGTCGTCGCTGAAGGTGTCGCATAATATCTCCGGGCCAAACCCGGCAGCGGTCGGTCAGGCCCATCGCTTCGATGTTGCGCCTCAGGCGATCCAGAGCATGACGGTCCCGCTCGGCGAAAAAGCAGTATTTCGCTCCCCGGCTGATGGCTTCAAGCCCGATACTCCCCGTCCCGCAGAACAGGTCCACCACTACCGCGTCGGCGACGGTCTCGCCGAGGATGTTGAACAGCGCGACCTTGACCCGCGAGGTTATCGGACGTGTAGCCGGACCTTTCGGCGGAAGGAGACGGCGACCTTTATGTTGACCGGCGATAATACGCATTTTAAAAGCATTCAGCGTTCAGCAATCAGCGTTCAGCGGTCAGGTGCTGATTTTGTTATATGTTTTTTGCTGAAGGCTGATTGCTGACCGCTGACCGCTTTACGCAGTATCGCGTTGCCGGAGTGATATTTCTACTGGTATATTCCTGGTGGGAGGATTATTGTTAAATAAGTACGCCCCGACCAAGGAGCGAAGGCCGGGGCGCGGGGCATTGGTGCCGGGCCGGTGAGACCCGGCTTGCGGCTGCGTCGGTTGCCACATGAAACGTAAGATATACCGGCGCGCCATGCCAAAATTAATAGCGAAAATTTCCCAAAATCAGGTAGCGAGACCATGAAGTTATTGCAAATTACCACATTGTCAATCGTAGCGGTTCTTTGTGCAGGATGCATACCCTCCGGTGCTCCTGTGTCCAGCCCGCCGGAGGTCGCGGATGCGGATTTCAACGTTGTCTGGGACGCCGCGAACGAAGTTCTGCGTGAATATCGCTTCTTTATCGACCGCGCCGATCGGCGTGAAGGTGTTATTACGACTTTTCCGATGATCGGGCGGCACTGGTTCGAGTTTTGGCGCAAGGACGCAGCCACACAGCGGGATGTCGCCGAAGGGACTCTCCAGACTCTCTATCGCCGGGTTACGATTAATATCCGCCGGCAGGAGGACAATAAAAAATACCTCGTAGATGTCCGGGTATTCACCAGTCGGTCCGACCGTCTCTCCCCGCAGGTAACCAGCACCTCTGAAGCGTACGACCTTTTCATCAATCCGGGCATGCCTCGCATCGCGTCGCTGACCGGACTGGGAGGTCCGAAAGGCAGCAGGTCCGTCTCCCTCGGACGAGACGAAAATCTCGAACAAGTCCTCCAGCGGGAAATCTATTCCCTCATGGCGAAGAAACAGACGATATATCCTAAGTAAGCCCGAACCTTTCGTCTAATCGGGTCTGGTTGTCGGCTTGGAGGTCGCCAGGCGAATGGCCTGCTCAAGTTTCCTGATTTGACTTTTCAGGCGGTCGATTTCCAACTGCTTTTCGGCGACCTGCTGCTTGAATTCGTCGCGCCGGCGAGGTGCATCGCCGACGGCTTCGAGTTGCTTTTCCATCTGCTCGTTCAGAAATTTCAGTCTTTTAATCTCTCTGGCGAGTCGGCCGGCTCGGGTGCGGAGTTCTTCAATCTGCTTATCCCGAATGTCCAGTTCATCTTCAAGTTGTGTAATCCGCTCATTTCTGGCCGCTCGGACGGACGGACTCCGTGGCTGCGAATTGGTGTTGTCTTTCCCGAAATTGCACCCGCCGACCCCGAGCGCAAGGACTATCAACAGGATGTTCAGGATGCGGTTCATTATTTATCTGCTTTTTTCGCCGGCCTGGTCGTCGGTGTCGGTTTGGTAATTGAGGCCGATAGCGCCTTTTCGATTGTCTCCGCCAGGTTCCCCCGGGCGTTGTTAGAGACGACCTTTCCGTCCTTTCCGATTACCCAGACACTGGGGATACCTTGGATACCGTATTTTCGTGCGGTCGGGTCCTCCCATCCCTTGCCGCTGTACGTGATAATCCAACCCAATTTATTGGTCGCGACAAACGACTTGAGCCGTTGCGGGTCTTTGTCGAGGCTGATTCCGACGATTTCCACACCGCGTGGTTTGTACCTGGCGTACAGCGACTTGAGGTGCGGTAGTGTCTGGACGCAAGGTCTGCACCATGTGGCCCAGAAGTCTATAACGAGCACTTTGCCCAACAGGTCCTTCGGCAGGTTCAGTTTCGTACCGTCGAGTTTTGTCAATGTTGCATTGAACGGTAGTTGTTGAAGCAGTTTATCGAATGTTTTCCGGTCACCGACATTTTGGGCTATTTGCATTCCGATCATAACGGCACCGATTGCCTGGTCGGTTTTGGCGTAGCGTTTGGTAAATTGCAGTATGAGTTTCGTAGTGTCCACCCCCTTTGCCGGTTGTGTGGACGGCATGGTCGTGGCGGCGCTGACAGGCCTGATGTTCAGAAACAACAGGTTCGCATCGGCGTGGAGCTTGATCTGATCTGGAGCATCCGAAGCGAGGATTTTACCGGCGATCTGCTTTGCACGTTTCGCTATAGAGAGGTCTTTGTTGATTTGCGATAATTTAATGGCAGCGAAAACACCCATCAATCGGGCTTCATGGAGTTCCTTGGCCTTGGGATACTTCTGCTCCATTTCCGCCAAGGCCGACAGTGCCTTCGGAAGTCGCCGTTTCATTATCGGAACGGGATCGGCATTGCGAGGCATACCACGAGGCCTGTCCATCAGCGATTTCATCTTCGTCAGCGAAACTGCGGCGCCGCTTGGTTGACTGGCAGGAGCGGCAGGGGCCAGCGGAGGCTTCTGCCCTGAACAAAAAGCCGCAAAAACCAACCCCGCGAAAACCAGAACGCAAATACTTCGTTTCATAATCATTACCTTTCAAGAAACAGCGAGTATAAACAATACCCGTTGCGAATATCAACAACAGATTACCTCTGAGTCGTTGTCAAAGTTCCATTGACGGTATATCGTGTACTCTCGTGAACACAGAATGCGACAAAATCGGGAAAGTTCCGGTATGGGTACTGGCTTTGCTGCTACCGGCTGTGGCGATGGTAACGCTTGGCTTGGCGCTCGGTTCGGTGGCGGATTTCGCCAATGCGCTGGTAATAGTCCTGACCGACGGGGCCATGGCGCTGCTGGTGCTGGTGGCGGCAGGCGGATATGGATGGGCGGTTCTGCGTTTTTTCAGGCCTGAGCAATCGCCGAGGTTGCTTTGCCTGGCAACGGCGGCGGGAATTGGACTCTGGATGCTTTCGACTGCGGTGCTTCTCGTCGGTTCGCTGGCGGACGGACTTTTGACGATGTACCTGTGGTGGCCTGTGATTGGCGTCGGTGTTGTTTTAGCGGTGGTTCAGTCCCGGCGAACGCTCCGGACGCTGAAGCCGCCGGGAAAAACCACTCTCGCAAGCCTTTTGTGGATACTACCGGCGATAGCGGTGGGTCTTTGGCTGGCAGGAGCGACCATGCCGCCGGGATGGCTTGGAAACCTGACTATGGACTCCTACGACGTGCTGGAATACCACCTCCAGATACCACGCGAGTATTACAACGCCGGGTCCATAACCACGCTGAACCACAATGTTTACAGCCACTATCCGCTCGGCGCTGAGATGCTGTTTCTTCTGGGGATGTGCCTTCGCGGTGGCTCATACGATGGGATGTACCTTGCCAAACTGATGGTCGGTCTGTTCGGCCTGGTGATGATGGTCGGCGTTCTTGGTGGTACAGGTTTAAAAGATTTCCGTGGGCGGGCGTCGGTGGTGCTGCTGGCGACTGCGCCGTGGGCGATTTACTTATCGGGTCTGGCGATGGTTGAACCGGCGCAGTTCTGCTACCTGGCTTTGGGGCTGTTATGGCTTCGGCGGTGGTTAACCAAACCGGCAGTGAAGTCGGCGGTTGTTATCGGTGCGATGCTCGGAGCGGCTTGTGCGGTGAAGTATTTGAGTGTCGCCCTGGTTGCCGGACCGGTGCTCGCGGTGATGCTTATTGCTTCGATGGTGCGTCGGCGTCGAATTGCTCATGTCGCGTTGTCCGGTGGTGTAGCGATCCTGTTGTTTTCGCCTTGGCTGATTCGTAATACCGTCGCTACGGGTAATCCGGTCTTTCCGCTGGCTATGGGTCTGTTCGGGCAGGGACATTTTTCCGACGAATCCGCTGCTCGTTGGCGTGATGGGCACGCGCCGAGTTACCATCCGCCTGTTCCTGAACCGGCGGACTATAGCCCCTCGGAACGACATCCTTCCCGCTCGGAGAGATTTTTCGCCTTCGTATCCGGTCAAAAATCCTACGAGACGCAGCCTGCGATAAGTGCCGGCGCGATGCTTGCTTGCGTGGCGATTATTTTGATGTTTGTCAGGCTGCGGGAGACGGGAGCATGGTATTGGGGGGTACTGGGTGTTCTGGTGATGCAGGTGCTGGTGTGGATGTTCTTTACGCGCGGCATGCCGGCGCGGTTCATCGCGCTGGCGATTGTGCCGCTTTCACTACTTGCTGCCGGCGGATTGGAACAATTGGCCGTCAAAAATCATCTTTGCAAAACGATCGCCATATTACTGCTCGTCTCGGCTGGGGGGTGGGGACTGATGTCGTCATGGAATTATTTTCACGACCCCGCCCAGCAAGACCCTCAAATGCGAGTTGCTTTACCGGGTTCGATAATGCTCATCGGCGAGTCGCGGGCGTTCTATCTGCCGGCTGGGACTGTTTATGCGACCGTCTTCGACGAGCATCCGCTTGCGGGAATTCTCCGCCGAAGCGACTCGCCCGACGAAGTAACCGACGAGATTCACCGGATGGGCATAACGCACGTGTTCGTGTCATGGCTGGAAATAGACCGCCTGGCGCATTCCTATGGCTGGCCCGAGGAAATGTCGGCCAAGCGTCTGCGGGAAACATTTTCCGGCTGGGAGGTCGTCGAAGAATTATCGAAGGACCGACCTGATTTCACGCTTTATTCGCTGAAACAACAATCCGATCCGATGGACTAAAAGCCTAACCCTTTGCTTTTTTACACAAGATGCAGATTCTCTGGGCATTGTTTGGATGCGCGTTGAGCAGGAATTTCCGATATGTGCGGTAAAAGAGGTTTCGCAGACGTTTGCCGTTCAGGATAAAGAGTTTATTGACCAGGCACCGCCGCAGAAACTTATCGGTGCAGGAGAGTTTGTTGAGGTAGTAATGTTCGGCTACGACCAGGTGCGGCGAAATGGCCTCGCTGAGCGAATCAAGGTCGAAATGCTGATAGTGCTTGCGGGTCAGGCGGAGGTTGCTGCTGGGGACGGTTATCACGATAGTGCCGTCGTCGGCAAGCCGGCCAGCGATGGCTTCGACGAAGCCCGGCACGTCCGACGGTTTGATATGTTCGAGCGTCTCGATGAGCGTGATTACATCAAATTTTTCGTCCATCACAGCCCGGTCGGTAACGTCGCCGCAGACGAACCGGATGTCGGGGTTGAATGCCCGTGCGAACCCGATTGCCTGTTCGGACATATCAAGCCCGGCCAGACGCTTGTCGGGAAATCGCGATTTGATTTCGCACAGGAACCTTCCGTCCCCGCACCCGACATCCAGCAGCGAGTCGAAGCCCGCCCCGGCAACCTTCTGGACCACAAACTCCAGGTAGGCGATATACTGGTATCCCCACCGCATCACCCTCGTCAGCGAGAAATTCCCGTCCTTCAATGACGGGATGTAATGGTACGGAAAGACGTAATCGTCTTCCTGTTCGCGTTGTTCTTTGTCCAGATTTGCCATGAAGTATCCGTCCCCAGGTTTGGAGATATTTCTTTACGGTTCTTCTATCCCACAGCCGTTGTCGTTGCCGCCGGAGCGGTTCTTGTCTTTCTCGGATGTGCCCGGTGCGGCGGGATGTAGCCCCGCGTGCGAGTTGACACGGCGAGTTTTCAACGAGGTGCTCCTGATCTGTTTTTCTCCTTTTTCTTTCGCAACTGGCTGGGTCTGCCGGCGAGGTTCTTGACAGTTTTGACAAGAATAGCCTCCGATGCGCCGGAAAAGGTTGTCGGACCGGACCATGGTTCGCTCCCATAATTGCACCATCCGATGGATTCCATGTATCGGGATGGAATATAGCCTACGTACTGGTTGGTGTAACCCAGGGGCAGAACGCAACGGTCGGGGAAGGACTTCTTGATTCCCAAACCAATATCAGCCATGGGTTCTCCCGGAAGCCCGGCAATGAGGATGTGGTCGCCGAGAGTAATGACCTGAACCTCCACAGGAACGCCCTCTACCTTGCCCTTCTCGTAGGCCTCAAGAAGACGCCTGAAGCGTTCGACCGGCATTCCGGCGATGCGGGTGCGCTCTTCGGCATTTTTGGCGATAACTTTGGCTGCGACTTTTTTGACGTTTTTTTCAGCATTGGCCAGTTCACGGCGGACGGATTCCCGGCCCTTTGCTCCAAAGAGGGGCAGTTTGACCGTTGTTGAGGCGGCGGCGATGCTTTGCACGGGCACGGTCTTAGCGGCCTCGGCAAGTTTGACGGCCTCGGCGCCGAAGATAAGACCAAAACGGCGGGCATCCTCCACGGTGCCGTATTTGAAGTCTGATTTATCCTCGTTCAGGAAGGCAATCTTGATGTCGCCGCCGGTCCCCGTGGCGAAAAGGGCCGTACTACCGGGGTAAACCCGCTCAAGAACCTGTCGGAGAAAGAAAGGAAAATCACCATGGACAGTGCCGCCGCCCAGCGTGCTGACGGTGGGATGAGAAGCATAACTGGCAAGGAAAGCGATAGGGGTATGATCAAGGTTGTCAAATCGGACAAGAGTAAGTTCCTGGTCGGCCGGTCCGTCAGGATTAGGTCCCCAGCGAACACCCCAGTCTGTTTTTCTGTAGCGGTGCATGGCGAGGTTGACATCCGCCTTGGCGTAGCCGATCAGAGTGGGTTGCCTGACTTTATCGGCCATGTGAACAGCGTCTGCGCATTTTTTTGCCACGAACGCAAGATATTCCTCGCATCCTTCCTCCCTGCTCCATGGCAAGGGCAAGGGACCTCCTGCGTGGGTGTGAGACGCATTAAGCATGATACGGTCGGCCGGGATGCCCGTGAGCCGTTCGATTCGCTTTCTGGCAACTTCGACCATCTCCTTGACGAAAAGTCCGGTATCGGCGCAAACAAGGGCGATCCGCTTCCTCCGACATTCCAGGACCATGGCGGTGGCGTACAGTGGGGTGCCGATGGGGAAGACCTTTCCCTTCTCGCCGATCCTGATAGGAGGGGTGATGTCCAGTCTGGCGAGACCTACCTTGAGTGGAGTTTCCATCAGAGATTTTTCCTTTCCTCTTG